>NZ_JBNQTI010000005.1:0-133941 GCF_050325825.1 Kitasatospora sp. LaBMicrA B282 | reverse complement strand
GGGGGGGGGGGGGGGGGGGGGGGGGGGGGGGGGGGGGGGGGGGGGGGGGGGGGGGGGGGGGGGGGGGGGGGGGGGGGGGGGGGGGGGGGGGGGGGGGGGGGGGGGGGGGGGGGGGGGGGGGGGGTGGGGGGGGGGGCCATTTTTAAAAGAGAAGAACAGAAAAACAAGGGAAGTTTATTACCCGGCCCGGGGGGCCCCCCCCCCCCCCGACGGGTTCGGTGCCCGGCCTCAGCGGCGACCCAGGAGCCTGGCCAGGAAGCCGCCGCCCTCGGCTGCGCCCCTGCTCGCGCCCTTGCTCGCGCCCTTGCTCGCGCCCTTACTGGTGTCCGCGGTGCAGGCGCAGCGGTCGGCCCTGGGCACGCCGGCGAGCACCTGGTCGACGTGCATGCCGCATCCCCGGTAGGTGGCTTTGCCGCAGCTGCGGCAGACGGCGCGTCGACACATCGCATGACTCCTCGTTCGGTGGCCCGTAGGGCGGTGACCCCTCCTCTCAATATACCCCGCAGGGTATTTGCCGGCGTCCGACTCGTCCTGTTCTCGCGTGCCGCCCCGGCAGCGGGGGTAGGGGACGGATGACGGACACGGCGCACGAAGGGCGAGGAGACGGTGTCGCAGTCGCACCACCACCGACACCACTGGGCCGAGCACTGGCGGGCCGCGGCAGCCGATCGGCGGGCCAGGTCCGCCGCTCGGCGGTGGCGGCGGACCGGAGACGAGCCGCGCCGGGCACAGAGTGACCTGCGGGCCAGGGTCGTGCTGAACCGGATCTTCATCCCGTTGTTCCTGCTCGGCACGGCCGTCTTCGCGCTGCTCGCGGCGAACGCCCTGCCCGCCCCGGCAGCCGATCGCGCCTTCTACATCGCGCTGGCGGTGCTCTGTGCCGTGTTCACCGTCATCGGCCTGGTCGACGTGTTCGTCATCCGCCGCCGGATGGCGGAGCAGCGGCGGTGGCGGCGCTGATCCGGCTCCGGGTGCCGACGCCCCTGGTGGGGGACGTCGGCACCCGAGTGCCGGGATGAGGGCTACGCCTCCAGGTGGCTGGTGATGAGGTGGGCGATCCGGGCGATCGGGAGCGGGTTCATCAGGCCGTGGTGGGTGGCGTCGATCTCGTGGTCGGTGAGCCGGCCGTCGAGGTACCGGTGCCAGGCGTCCGAGCCGGGCGTGCCGTCCGGGCGCTCGCGGAGGGCCGTGAAGAAGAGCACGTCGCCGCGGTACCGGCCGGGCCGGTAGGTCCGCATCATGGCGACGTGGCGCTCCCACGCCCCGCCCATGGCGAACAGGTCCTCGGCCGAGAAAGCGGCGGCGGAGCTGTCGACCAGGGTCTGGACGACCTGGTCCCGGGTGAGCGGGGTGCCGTCGGAGGTCGGACGTTCGGCGTCGAACATCTCCAGGAAGACGGCCAGGGTCTCCTGCTCGTCCCGCTCGGTGCCGGAGACGGTGTAGTCCGCGTACGCGTAGGAGTCCATGATGCCGAGCAGCGCCACCTCCTCGCCGAGCGACTGGAGGTGCTCGGCCATGGCGTAGACCACCAGACCGCCGAAGGAGTGGCCCAGCAGGTGGTACGGGCCGCTCGGCTGGACCTCGCGAATCAGCGCGACGTAGTCGGCGGCCATCTGCTCGACGGTCTCCGGCAGGTCCTCGGCGCGCGTGAGGCTCGCCGCCTGCAGGGCGTAGACCGGGCGGCCCGGCAGGTGCGGCAGCAGCCGGCTGTAGCCGAGGCCGACGCCGTAGCCCGCGTGGATGCAGAAGAGCGGCGGCAGGTCGCCGTCGCGGCGCAGCGGCATCAGTTCCGCGAACTTGTCGCCGAGTTCGGCGTCACCGCCGAGCCTGGCGGCGAGGCCGGCTGCGGTGGGCGCCTCGAAGAGGTCGCGCAGCGCCAGCTCCACGCCCAGCGCGGCCCGGACCCGGCCGACCAGGCGGGCGGCGAGCAGGGAGTGGCCGCCGAGGTCGAAGAAGTCGTCGTCGATGCCGACCTGCTCCAGACCGAGGGCCTCGGCGAACAGGACGGCGATCACCTCCTCCTGCGGGGTGCGGGCGGCCCGACTGCCGACCGGGGTGTGGTCGGGGGCGGGGAGGGCGTTGCGGTCGAGCTTGCCGTTGACGGTGAGGGGGATCGCGTCGAGGACGACGATCGCGGAGGGGACCATGTAGGCGGGGAGGGTGGCGGTGAGGTCGGTGCGCAGTTGGGTCTGGTCGAGGTCGTTGTTGGTGACGAGGTAGGCGATCAGGCGTTGGTCGCGGACCAGGACGACGCTCTGGGGGATGTCGGGGTGGGTGGTGAGTGCGTGTTCGATTTCGTCGAGTTCGATGCGGAAGCCGCGGAGTTTGATCTGGCGGTCGGTGCGGCCGGCGAATTCGAGGGTGCCGTTGGTGGTCCAGCGGGCGAGGTCGCCGGTGCGGTACATGCGGGTGCCGGCTGGGCCGTGGGGGTCGGCGGTGAAGCGTTCGGCGGTGAGGTCGGGGCGGTTGAGGTAGCCGCGGGCCAGGCCGGCGCCGGCGATGTAGAGCTCGCCGACGCAGCCGGCGGGTACGGGGTGCAGGCCTGCGTCGAGGACGTACAGGCGCATGTTGTCCAGCGGGCGGCCGATGGGCAGCGGGCCGGAGGGCGTGGTGCTCACGGTGTGGGTGGCGGCGAAGGTGGTGGTTTCGGTGGGGCCGTAGCCGTTGATGATGGTGGTGCCGGGGCAGGCCGTCAGGATGCGGGTGGTGGCGGTGGGGGAGACGACGTCGCCGCCGGTCCAGATTTGGTGGACGTTGGTGAAGGCGTTGGGTCGTTCGTCGGCGATGAGGCTGAACAGGCCTGCGGTGAGCCAGAGTCCGGTGATCTGGTGTCGGGCGATGAGGTCGGCCAGGGTGTCGGCGGTGAGGTCTGCTGCGGGGGCGACGATGATCTGGCGGCCCGTCAACAGGGGGACCCAGAGTTCCATGGTGGAGGCGTCGAAGGAGTGCGGGGAGTGCATGAGGACCCGCGTCATGGCCTGGCTGGTGAAGCGTGTGTCGGTGGCGAGGGCGATGACGTCGGTGTGGGTGACGGCGACGCCCTTGGGCCGGCCGGTGGAGCCGGAGGTGTACATCACGTACGCCAGTTGCTCGGGGTGGGTCTGGATCGAGAAGTCGGCCTCGTCGACGTCCTGGTCCAGTTCGGTGACCTGGAGGACGGTGGCGGGCAGTTTCTCGGCCTCGGCGCGCAGGGCGGTGTCGGTGAGGATGAGCTTGGCGCCGGTCTCCGTCACGATCAGTTCGCGGTGGGCCTGCGGGTAGCGGGCGTCCAGCGGAACGTAGTAGGCGCCTGCTTTCATCACGCCCAGCAGTGCCACGACCAGGTCGGCGGAGCGCTCCATCAGCACTGCGACACCCGTCTCCGCGCCGACCCCCTGCGCGGCCAGGACGCGCGCGAGTCGGCTGGCGCGTTCGTCCAGCTCGCGGTAGGTCAGCGTGACCTCCCCGGCCTCCCCGGCCACCAGCGCGACCGCGTCCGGCGTCCGCGCGACCTGTGCTGCGAACAGCTCCGGCAGTGACCCCTCGGGCAGCACGGTCGCCGGCCCGCCGCGGAGCAGCGCCGCCTGCTCCGACTCACCCAGCACCTCGATGCGGGCGAGCGGCGTCTGCGGCGCCGTCGCCAGCGCGGCGACCAGGCCGGTGACGGCCTCGCCGGTCAGCGCGCACACCACGGCGGGGTCGATCGGCGCGACGGTCTGTGCGGTGAGCACGAACCCCGTGCCGAGATCGTCGACGGAGACCGTCAGCGGGTAGTTGGTGCGCTCGTGGCTGTGCAGCACCTCGATGCCGTTCGGCTCGGCGTCGGGCGCCGCCGCCGTGCTGTGGCGGTAGTTGAGCAGCGCGGTGAACAGCGGCGCGCCACCGCCGATGGCACTGGCCTGCTGGGCGAGCGCGAGCGGGGCGTGCTCGTGCACCAGCAGGTCGGTCAGGCGCCCGCGCATCGCGAGCGTCGCGTCCAGTGCGCTCACCCCGCCCGTCGGGACCCGGACCGGCAGCGTGTTGATGAAGAGCCCGGGGACCCGGTCGGCGCCGCTGCCGGCGTTCAGCCGCCCGAACAGCACCGTTCCGAAGACCACGTCGTCGCGCCCGGAGGTGGCCGCCACCACCCGCGCCCACGCCACGTGGAACACGGTGGCCGGGCTCACCCCGAGGGCCCGGGCCTGCTCCCGCAGCTGAGCCGCGACCTCGGCGTCCAGGGTCAGCTTGGCCTCGGCGACGGTGGCGGCCTCGTTGCGCACGTCGAGCAGGCCGAACGGCGCCGTGGGCTCGTCCACGTCGCCGAGCAGGTCGGCGAAGAACCGCTCGTGCTCGGCCCGGGAGACGCCGAGCCGGGCCTGGGCGACGAAGTCGCGGAACGGCAGCGGTGCGGCCAGCTCCTGCTGCCTGCCCTCCAGCACGGCGTTGATCTCGGCGAACAGCACCTCCATCGCCGTGTGGTCGGTGGTCAGGTGGTGGCGCTGGAGCAGCAGCAGCCAGCGGTCGGTGCCGGGCTCGGCGGCGATCCACGCCTGCAGCAGCGGTGCCCGGTTCAGGTCCATGGCCGCGGGGCAGCCGGCGAGCAGTTCGGCGACCGGGTCGATGCCCTCGATCTCGACCTGCCGGACGTGGAGTTCGGCGTGCCGGGCGACCACCTGGACCGGCTCGCGCAGGCCCTCCCAGTACACGGCGGTGCGCAGGATGTCGTGCCGGTCGACGACGTGCTGGAGCGCGCCGAGCACGGCGTCCAGGCGCTCGCGCGAGTCGAACCGCAGCACGGTCGGCAGCACGTAGACGTCGGCGGCCCGGTCGCCCGCGGACATCAGGTGGTGGAAGAAGATGCCTTCCTGGAGCGGGGCGAGCGGGTAGACGTCGGCGATGTCGGCCGCGCCACCGGGGAACGCCTCGGTGATCGTGGCCAGTTCCTCGGCACTCAGCTCCACCAGGGGCAGCATCTCGGGCTCGAGCACCGTCGCCCCGGCCGGGATCAGGTTCGGCGGCACGACGACCGCGCTGCCGGTGGCGGCCTGCGCGAGGCCCGCGACGGTCGGCGTGGTGAACAGCGCCCGCACGTTGACCTGCACGCCGCGGGAGCGCAGCCGCTCCACCAGCGAGACGGCCAGCAGCGAGTGGCCGCCGAGCTCGAAGAAGTCGTCGTCCACGCCGATCTGCGGCAGGCCCAGCACCTCGGCGAAGACCTCGCAGAGCACCTCCTCCCGCGCGGTGGACGGGCCGCGGCGGGTGGCGGCGGCGGTGAAGTCGGGGGCGGGCAGGGCGCGGCGGTCGAGCTTGCCGTTGACGGTCAGTGGGAGCCGGTCGATCAGTACGACCGCCGCTGGGACCATGTAGTCCGGCAGGTGGCGGGTGGTGTGTCGGCGTAGCTCGGCGGGGTCGGGGCGCTGGGCGGGGTCGGCCGGGACGACGTAGCCGACCAGGCGCTTGTCGCCGGGGGTGTCCTCGCGGACGATCGCGGTCGCCTGGGCGACTGCGGGGTGCGCGGTCAGGGCTTCGGCGACCTCGCCCAGCTCGATGCGGTAGCCGCGGATCTTGACCTGGTCGTCGGCGCGGCCGACGAACTCCAGCTCGCCGTCGTGGTTCCAGCGGGCCACGTCGCCGGTGCGGTACATCCGCTCGCCCAGGGTGCCGAAGGGGTCGGCGACGAAGCGTTCGGCGCTCAGGGCGGGTCGGCCCAGGTAGCCGCGGGCCAGCCCGGCGCCGGCCACGTACAGTTCGCCGGCGGTGCCGGGCGGGCAGAGCCGCAGGCCGCCGTCGAGCACGTAGCTGCGCAGGTCGGGGATGGCGCGCCCGATCACGCTGCCGGTGGCGCCGGAGCCGACCAGGTCGGCGTTCAGGGCCGCGTAGCTGACGTGCACCGTGGTCTCGGTGATGCCGTACATGTTGACCAGCAGCGGCGCGTCGTCGCGGTGCCGGGCGTACCAGGATCGCAGGCGCGGCAGGTCGAGCGCCTCGCCGCCGAAGACCACCGTGCGCAGCGCCAAGTCAGCGCCCAGCTCCGGGTGTTGGGCGTCGGCCTGGATCAGCTGGTAGAACGCGGACGGGGTCTGGTTGAGCACGGTGACGCGCTCGTGGACCAGCAGGGCCAGGAAGTCGGCCGGGGAGCGGGAGACGTCGGAGGGCACCACGACCAGTCGGCCGCCGTGGAGCAGTGCGCCCCACAGTTCCCAGACCGAGAAGTCGAAGGCGAAGGAGTGGAACCAGGTCCAGACGTCCTCGGTGCCGAAGGAGAACCAGTGGTCGGTGGCGGCCATCAGCCGGCCGACGTTGGTGTGCGGGATCAGCACGCCCTTGGGGCGGCCGGTGGAGCCGGAGGTGTAGATCACGTAGGCCGGGTGCTCGGGCAGCAGCTCGCCGCGGCGGTCGGCGGCCGCGAGGTCGGTGCCGGGCAGCTCGGCCAGGTGGGCGAGGGTGGCGGGGTCGGTGAGGACCAGGCTGGGACCCGCGGCGTCGGCACGGTCCGTGACGGTCAGCAGCGGGCGGGCGTCGGCCAGCATGTAGGCGATCCGCTCGGCCGGGTAGTCCGGGTCGATCGGCAGGTAGGCGCCACCGGCCTTCAGCACGGCGAGCAGGGCGACCACCAGATCGGCCGAGCGCACCATCCGCACCGCCACCAGCGTCTCCGGGCACACACCGCGCTCCACCAGCAGCCGGGCCAGCCGGTTGGCGCGGGCGTTCAACTCCGCGTAACTCAGGCCGTGCGGCCCCTCGGTGACGGCGATCGCCGCCGGGGTGCGGGCCGCCTGCGCCTCGAAGAGCGCGGGCAGCGTGCTCGGGACGGTCTCGACCGGCGCGCCGCGCCACTCGGTGAGCTGGGTCCGGCGCAGCTCGTCGGTCAGCACGTCGATCCGGTCCAACCGGCTCTCCGGCGCGGTCGCGAGCGCCTCGATCAGGCCGCGCAGCGCGGTGTCGAAGAGCGTGCAGACCAGCTCCGGATCGATCGGGTCGGCGGCCTGCACCGAAAACCCGAAGTCGCTGCCGAAGTCGTCGACCGACACGGTGATGGGGTAGTTGGTGCGGTCGTGGCCGTGCCGGACCTGGATGCCGGCCGGCTCGGGCGCGGCGTCGCCCGTGGCCGGGCCGCCGCCGTGGCGGTAGTTGAGCAGCGTGGTGAAGAGCGGGGCCGGGGCGGCGATGCCGCTGGCCTGCTGGGCGACGGCGAGCGGGGCGTGTTCGTGGACCAGCAGGTCGGCGAGGCGGCCGCGCATCGCGTGGACCGCCTCGGTGACGCTGAGGCCGGCGGTGTTCAGGCGGGCGGGGAGGGTGTTGATGAAGAGGCCGGGGACCCGGTCGGCGCCGGTGCCGGCGTTCATCCGGCCGAACAGCAGGGTGCCGAAGACCACGTCGTCGCGGTTGGCGGTGGCGGCGACCACGCGGGCCCAGGCGGTGTGGAAGAGGGTGGCGGCACTGACCCCGAGCAGCCGGGCCTGCTCGCGCAGCCGCGCGGCGAGCTCGGCGGGCAGGGCGCGCCGGGCCTCGGCGACCCGGGTGCCGTCGCCGCGTACGTCCAGCAGGCCGAACGGCGCGGTGGGCTCGACGACGTCGCCGAGCAGGTCGGCGAAGAACCGCTCGTGCTCGGCGCGCGAGATGCCGAGGCGGGCCTGCGCGACGAAGTCGCGGAACGGCAGCGGAGCCGGCAGCTCGTCCCGGCGGCCGTCCAGCACGGTGCGGATCTCGGCCATCAGGATGTCCATGGCCGTGTGGTCGGTGATCAGGTGGTGGCGGTGCAGCAGCAGCAACCACCGCGCGGTGCCGGGCTCGGCGGCGATCGTCGCGCGCAGCAGGGGCGCGGCGGTGAGGTCGAGGGTGCGGGGGCAGGCGGCGGCCAGCTCGGCGGCGGGGTCGGTGGCCAGCTCGGTGGTGGGGTCGTCGGTGTCGGTGAGTTCGACGGTGACGACGGGCAGTTCGGCGTGCCGGGCCACCACCTGGACCGGCTCGGGCAGGCCCTGCCAGTGGATCGCGGTGCGCAGGATGTCGTGGCGGTCCACGACGTGCTGCAGCGCGGCCAGGAAGGCGTCCAGGTGCTCGCGCGTGTCGAAGGTGAGGGTGGTCGGTGACACGTAGAGGTCGTCGCCGCCCTCACCGGTGGAGATCAGGTGGTGGAAGAAGATGCCTTCCTGGAGCGGGGCGAGCGGGTAGAGGTCGGCGATGTTGGCCGCGCCGCCCGGGAACGCCGCGGAGATGCCGGCGATCTGCTCCGCCGTGAGGTCCACCAGGGTGAGCATCTCGGGGGTGATCGTCCGCGCGCCGGCCGGGATCAGGTTCGGCGGGACCTCGACCTCGGTGCCGCCCGTGGCGGCCTGGGCGAGGGCGGCGACGGTGGGGGCGGAGAAGAGGGCGCGGACGTTGACCTGGATGCCGCGGGTGCGGAGGCGTTCGACGAGGGCGACGGCGAGCAGGGAGTGGCCGCCGAGTTCGAAGAAGTTGTCGTCCAGGCCGACTTGGCTGATGTTGAGGACCTCGGCGAAGGCTGCGCAGAGGATTTCCTCGTGCGGGGTGGAGGGTGCTCGGTAGCCGGTGTGGGTGGTGAACTCGGGGGCGGGCAGAGCGTTCCGGTCGAGCTTGCCGTTGACGGTGCGCGGCAGGGTGTCGAGCACGACGAGGGCGGTGGGGAGCATGTACTCGGGCAGGGTGGCGGCGAGGTGGTCGCGCAGCTGGGTCTGGTCGAGTTCGCCGGAGCGCGGGACGAGGTACGCGATGAGGCGACCGTCGCGGACCAGGACAGCTGCCTGGGAGACGGCATGATGGTTCGTCAGAGCATGTTCGATCTCGCCGAGCTCGATCCGGTAGCCGCGGATCTTGACCTGGTCGTCGGCGCGGCCGAGGAACTCGACCCGGCCGTGCCGGTTCCAGCGGAC
Organism: Kitasatospora sp. LaBMicrA B282; assembly: GCF_050325825.1. Classification (NCBI taxonomy): domain Bacteria; kingdom Bacillati; phylum Actinomycetota; class Actinomycetes; order Kitasatosporales; family Streptomycetaceae; genus Kitasatospora; species Kitasatospora sp. LaBMicrA B282. The sequence continues at coordinate 125,092 of NZ_JBNQTI010000005.1, read as the reverse complement.
CACATCGCCGGTGCGGTACATCCGGGTGCCGGCCGGGCCGTAGGGGTCGGCGACGAAGCGTTCGGCGGTCAGGGCGGGGCGGCCGAGGTAGCCGCGGGCGAGCTGGGCGCCGGCGATGTACAGCTCGCCGGCGACGCCGATCGGGACCGGGCGCAGGGCGTCGTCGAGCACGTAGGCACGGGTGTTCCACATCGGACGGCCGATGGGGACGACAGCGCCCTCGGTCGCCTCACTCGTATCGAGCAGGTGGTCGAGGCAGCCGACGGTGGCCTCGGTCGGGCCGTAGTGGTTGACCACGGCGATGCCGGGGTTGCGGTGGCGCCAGTCGGTGAGTTGGGCGGCGTTGACTGCTTCGCCGCCGACCATGAGGCGGCCGGTGGGGGTGTGGCGGTCGGTGAGGGCGTCGAGGTAGGCCAGGCCGCTGGGGGTGGTCTTGAGGAAGGTGAGTCGGTCGGTGCCGAGGGCGTCGGGCAGCTGCTCGTCGAGGGCGGCGATGTGGATGCGGCCGCCGGAGGTGAGGGCGCCGTAGAGGGCGGTGACGCCGGCGTCGAAGGAGATGGAGGCGTGTAGCAGGGTGCTGCCTGCGACCTCCGGGTAGGCGGTCGCGGCGCGGGAGATGTAGTTGACCAGGCCGGCGTGTGGGAGGACGACGCCCTTGGGGCGGCCGGTGGAGCCGGAGGTGTAGATGATGTAGGCAGGGTGCTGGGGCAGCACGGCGACGTCGAGGTTTGCGGTGGTGTCGGGTGCGGTGAGGTTGAGGTCGTCGATCAGGAGGTGCTCCTGGTCGGTGAGGTGGGCGCTCTGCCGGGTGGTCAGGAGGACGGCCGGGTGGGCGTCGGCCAGCATGTAGGCGATGCGGTCGGTGGGGTAGTCGGGGTCGATCGGCAGGTAGGCGCCGCCGGCCTTGAGGACGGCGAGCAGGGCGACGATGAGCTCGATGCGGCGCTCGATCAGGACCGCGACGACCGACTCGGGGCCGACGCCCTGGGTCACCAGGTGGCGGGCCAGCTGGTTGGCTCGGGCGTTGAGCTCGGCGTAACTCAGCTCAACTCCCCCCGACAGCAGGGCGGTGGCATCCGGCGTGCGGGCGACCTGGGCCTCGATCAGGGCGGTCAGGGTGCCGGTGGGTACCTGGTGCGCGGTGTCGTTCCAGTCGACCAGGATCCGGTCCTGCTCCGCCTGGGTCAGCAGCTCGATGCCGGTGACCGTTCGGGTCGGGTCGGTGATGACCGCCTGCAGTACGCGGGTGAACCGCTCGGCGTAGGTGGCGGCGTCCTCGGCGTCGAACAGGTCACGGGCGAAAGTCACCGTGCCGCGCAGACCCGCGGGGGCGCCGTCGGGGGTGAACTCCTCGGCGAGCGTGAAGGAGAGGTCGAAGCGCGCGGCCAGTTCTCCGGCCGGCACCAGCGAGGCCGCCAGGCCGGGGAGTTCGAGCACCCCGGCGGCGTTGTTCTGCAGCGACAGCATCACCTGGAAGAGCGGATGCCGGGCCATCGAGCGCGACGGAGCAAGCTCCTCGACCAGGCGCTCGAACGGGACGTCCTGGTGGGCGAAGGCAGCCAGGCTCGTCTCGCGCACCCGGGCCAGCAAGTCGGTGAAGGTGGGGGTGCCGGACAGGTCGGTGCGCAGCACCAGGGTGTTGACGAAGAAGCCGACCAGGTCGTCCAGAGCCTCGTCGGTCCGGCCCGCGATCGGGCTGCCGATCGGGATGTCGGTCCCGGCGCCGAGGCGGGAGAGCAGGACGGCGAGTGCCGCCTGCAGCACCATGTACACCGTCACGCCCTCGGCCTGCGCCAACTCGACGAGTCGGGTGTGCAGTTCGGCGGGGATGGCGAGGGCGACGGTGTCGCCGTCGTGACTGGCCACCGCGGGGCGGGGGCGGGCGGTGGGCAGGGCGAGCTCTTCGGGGAGCTCGGCCAGCGTCGTGCTCCAGTAGGCGAGTTGCCGGGCGAGCAGGCTGTCGGCGTCGTCGGCCGAGCCGAGCAGATCGCGCTGCCAGAGCGCGTAGTCGGCGTAGTGGACCGGCAGCTGCTGCCACGCGGGGGCCCGGCCGGCCAGGCGGGCGGCGTAGGCGGCGGAGACGTCACGGGCCAGCGGACCCATCGACCAGCCGTCACCGGCGATGTGGTGCAGCACCAGGACCAAGACGTGCTCGGTGGGCGCGATGCTCAGCAGCCAGGCGTGCAACGGGAGTTCGTTGCGCAGGTCGAAGGTGTGCCGGGCCGCGGCGGTGACGGCCTGCTCGTCGGCGTCCGTCACCGTGGTCAGCAGCGCGCCGAACTCGCCGGGCCGCAGCACCTGCTGGTGCGGGCGGCCGTCGACGGCCGGGAATACCGTGCGCAGCACCTCGTGCCGGGCCACCACGTCGTGCAGCGCGGCGTCCAGGGCGGTGACGTCCAGGGTGCCGGTCAGGCGCAGCTTCAGCGGGATGTTGTAGGTGGCGCTCGGCCCCGACAGCTCGCCGAGGAACCAGAGGCGCTGCTGGGCGAAGGAGAGCGGTACCTGCTCGGGGCGGGGGCCCGCGGTCAGGGCGGGGCGGCTCCGGGCCCCGGCGGCGTCCAGCCGATCGGCCAGCGCGGCGACCGTCGGTGCCTCGAAGAGCGCCCGGATCGGCAGCTCGACGTCCAGCGCGGTGCGGATCCGACTCGCCAGGCGGGTGGCGAGCAGGGAGTGGCCGCCGAGGTCGAAGAAGCTGTCGTCGATGCCGACCTGTGGCACTCCGAGCAACTCGGCGAAGAGCCCGGCCAGCACCTCCTCGCGCGGGGTGCGCGGTGCTCGCGTCGAGACCGGCGCGAGCACGGGGGACGGCAGCGCCTTGCGGTCGAGCTTGCCGTTGACGGTGAGGGGGATCGCGTCGAGGACGACGATCGCGGAGGGGACCATGTAGGCGGGGAGGGTTGCGGTGAGGTCGGTGCGTAGTTGGGTCTGGTCGAGGTCGGCGTTGGTGACGAGGTAGGCGATCAGGCGTTGGTCGCGGACCAGGACGACGCTCTGCGCGACGTTCGGGTGAGCGCTCAGCGCGCGTTCGATTTCGTCGAGTTCGATGCGGAAGCCGCGGAGTTTGATCTGGCGGTCGGTGCGGCCGGTGAATTCGAGGGTGCCGTTGGTGGTCCAGCGGGCGAGGTCGCCGGTGCGGTACATGCGGGTGCCGGCTGGGCCCTGGGGGTCGGCGGTGAAGCGTTCGGCGGTGAGGTCGGGGCGGTTGAGGTAGCCGCGGGCGAGGCCGGCGCCGGCGATGTAGAGCTCGCCGACGCAGCCGGCGGGTACGGGGTGCAGGCCTGCGTCGAGGACGTAGGCGCGCATGTTGTCCAGCGGGTGGCCGATGGGGATGGGGCCGGTGGGGGGTGTGGTGATGGTGTGGGTGGCGGCGAAGGTGGTGGTTTCGGTGGGGCCGTAGCCGTTGATGATGGTGGTGCCGGGGCAGGTGGTGAGGACGCGGGTGGTGGCGGTGGGGGAGACGACGTCGCCGCCGGTCCAGATTTGGTGGACGTTGGTGAAGGCGTTGGGTCGTTCGTCGGCGATGAGGCTGAACAGGCCTGCGGTGAGCCAGAGTCCGGTGATTTGGTGTCGGGCGATGAGGTCGGCCAGGGTGTCGGCGGTGAGGTCTGCTGCGGGGGCGACGACGATCTGGCGGCCGGTGAGGAGCGGGACCCAGAGTTCCATGGTGGAGGCGTCGAAGGAGTGCGGGGAGTGCAGGAGGACCCGCGTCATGGCCTCGCTCGCGAACCGGCGGTCGGTGGTGAGGGCGATGACGTCGGTGTGGGTGACGGCGACGCCCTTGGGGCGGCCGGTGGAGCCGGAGGTGTACATCACGTACGCCAACTGCTCGGGGTGGGTTGCCGGAACGGGGAAGTCGGCCTCGTCGACGTCCGCGTCCGCGATCGGCAGGACGGTTACGGGGAGCTTCTCGGCTTCGGCCTGCAGTGTGGCGTCGGTGAGGACGAGCTTGGCGCCGGTCTCCGTCACGATCAGTTCGCGGTGGGCCTGCGGGTAGCGGGCGTCCAGCGGAACGTAGTAGGCGCCTGCTTTCATCACGCCCAGCAGTGCCACGACCAGGTCGGCGGAGCGCTCCATCAGCACCGCGACACCCGTCTCCGCACCGACCCCGTGGGCGGCCAGGACGCGCGCCAGTCGGCTGGCGCGCTCGTCCAGCTCGCGGTAGGTCAGCGTGACCTCCCCGGCCTCCCCGGCCACCAGCGCGACCGCCTCCGGCGTCCGCGCGACCTGTGCCGCGAACAGCTCCGGCAGCGACCCCTCGGGCAGCACGGTCGCGGTGTCGTTCCACTCGACCAGGATCCGGTGCCGCTCGGCCTCGTCCAGCACCCCGACCGCCCCGACCCGGCGCTCCGGATCGGCGACCAGCGCCCGCAGCACCCGCACGAAGCGCTCGCCGATCTGCTCGGCGGTGGCCGCCTCGAACAGGTCCAGCGCGTAGGTGAGGGTTCCCCACATGCCCTCCGGCGTCTCGCCGAAGGTGAAGTTCAGGTCGAACTTGGCCGGCGCCTGCCCGCCGGCCAGCGGCACGGCCGTCAGCCCGGGCAGCTCCAGCACCGGCTGGGCGTTGTTCTGCAGCGAGAGCATCACCTGGAAGAGCGGGTGCCGGGCCATCGAGCGCGCCGGCGCCAGGTCCTCGACCAGCCGCTCGAACGGGACGTCCTGGTGCGCGAACGCCCCGAGACCCGCCTGGCGCACCCGCCCGAGCAACTGGCGGAAGGTCGGGTCGCCGGACAGGTCGGTGCGCAGCACCAGGGTGTTGACGAAGAAGCCGACCAGCTCCTCCAGCGCCTCGTCCATCCGCCCGGCGACGGCGGTGCCGATCGGGATGTCGTCCCCGGCACCCAGCCGGGAGAGCAGCACGGCCACCGCGGCCTGCAGCACCATGAACACCGTGCCGTTCTCCGCCCGGGCCAGCTCCACCACGGCGTGCTGCAGCTCGGCCGGCACGGCGAACTCGACGGTGCCACCACGGTGTCCGGCGACGGCCGGGCGCTGGTGGTCGGCGGGCAGCGCCAGTTCTTCCGGCAGCTCGGCCAGGGTGGTCCGCCAGTAGGCGAGTTGCTCGCAGAGCACGCTCTGCGGGTCGTTCTCCTCGCCGAGCAGCTCGCGCTGCCAGAGCGCGTAGTCGGCGTACTGGCCGGGCAGTTCCTCCCAGTCCGGGGCGGCGCCGGCCAGCCGGGCCGCGTAGGCGGTGGACACGTCCCGGGCGAGCGGGCCCATCGACCAGCCGTCGCCCGCGATGTGGTGCACCACCAGGAGCAGCACGTGCTCGGTGGGCGCGATGGCGTACAGCCAGGCGTGCAACGGCAGTTCGGTGGCCAGGTCGAAGGCGTGCCGGGACCGCTCGGCGAGGGCCGCGTGCAGGGCGGCCTCGTCGAGGCCGTCCGCCGGCACCGCGGTCAGCAGCGACCCGACCGTGTCCGCCTCGCGGATCTCCTGCCAGGGCTCGCCGTCGACGGCCGGGAAGACGGTGCGCAGCACCTCGTGCCGCCCGACCACGTCCCGCAGCGCGGCATCCAGCGCCGCGGCGTCCAACTCGCCGGTCAGACGCAGGCAGAGCGGGATGTTGTAGGTGGCGTTCGGACCCTCCAGCTCGCCCAGGAACCAGAGTCGCTGCTGCGCGAAAGAAACGGGGAACATCAGAACTCCTACTTCCTACGCATCGGCCGGAAGGCGGGCCGAGCCTTGTGCAGAGAATCGAGTCGCGCGGCGACCCCGGCGACGGTGGGGGCCTCGAAGAGGGCTTGGATCGGTAGCTCGACGTTCAGCGCCGTGCGGATCCGGCTGACCAGCCGGGTGGCGAGCAGCGAGTGCCCGCCGAGGTCGAAGAAGTCGTCGTCCAGACCGACCTTCTCGATCCCCAGGACCTGCGCGAACGCCTCGCAGAGCAGCTCCTCGCGGGGCGTGGTCGGCGGGCGGTGAGCCACCGCGGCGGTCAGCTCGGGGGCCGGCAGGGCCTTGCGGTCCAGCTTGTTGTTGGCGGTGATCGGCAGCCGGTCCAGCAGCACGATCGCCGAGGGCACCATGTAGTCGGGCAGCGCGTCGGCCAGGTGGCGGCGCAGCTGCTCGGCGGTGACCGCGGCCCCGGCCGGGTCCGCCAGGACCGCGTAGCCGACCAGGCGCTTGTCGCCGGGACGGTCCTCGCGGGCCAGCACGGCGGCGTGCGAGAGCGCGGGGTGCGCACTCAACGCGGCCTCCACCTCGCCCAGTTCGATCCGGAAGCCGCGGATCTTGACCTGGTCGTCGGCGCGGCCGGCGAACTCCAGGTGGCCGTCGGCGGTCCACCGGGCCAGGTCGCCGGTCCGGTACATCCGGGACCCCGCCGCGCCGAACGGGTCGGCGGTGAAGCGCTCCGCGGTCAGGTCCGGGCGGTCCAGGTAGCCGCGGGCCAGGCCGGTCCCGGCGAGGTAGAGCTCACCCGTGGTGCCCGGCGGGACCGGGCGCAGCGCGGCGTCCAGCACGTAGGCGCGGGTGTTGTCCATCGGCCGGCCGATCGGCAGCACCGCCGGCACCGCCGCGCCGCTCGCCAGCGGGATCTGGGTGGCGCACAGGGTGGTCTCGGTAGGACCGTAGGTGTTGCGGACCACGATGCCGGGGCAGGCCTCGAGCACCCGGCGAGCGGCCGTCGCGGGGACCACGTCACCGCCGGTGCCGACCTCCAGGACGCCGGCGAACGCGGCCGGGTCGTCCTCCGCCAGCACCCGGAACAGCCCTGCCGTCAGGTGCAGTTGGGTCAGCTCGTGCTTTGTCACCAAGGCCCGGATCGCCGCGGCGTCCAGCCGGCCCTCGGGCGCCACCACGACCGTGCCGCCCGCGGTCAGCGGGACCCACAGCTCGTAGGTGGAGGCGTCGAAGGCGTGCGGCGACTGGAAGAGCACCCGCCGTGGCTCGGTCTCCCGCCAGCAGTGGGCCAGCACCAGGTCCACCACGCCGCGGTGGGTGTTGGCGATGCCCTTCGGCACGCCGGTGGAGCCCGAGGTGTACATCACGTAGGCGCGCTGGTCCGGCAGCGGGCGCCGGGCCGGGTCGTCCGGGTTGTCACCTCCGGTGGTCGCGTCCACCAGCACCAGGTCCGCGGCCTCGGCGGCGGCCTGCTGGACGAACGGGTGCTCCCGGGTGACGGCGTCGACCAGCAGCAGACCGGCGCCGGCCGCCCGGAAGACGGTGCTCATCCGGGCCTCGGGCGCCCGCGCGTCGATCGGCACGTACGCGCCGCCGGCCTTGAGCACGGCGAGCAGCGTGACCACCAGGTCGGCCGAGCGGCGCATCAGCACCGCGACCAGCGCGTCCGGACGGACGCCGCGCTCGACCAGCAGGTGGGCCAGGCGGTTGGCGCGGGTGTTCAGCTCGGCGTAGCTGAGGTGAGTCTGCTCGAAGGTGACGGCGATGGCCTCCGGAGTGCGGGCGGCCTGCGCCTCGAACAGCTCGACCAGGCTCGCCTCGGGCGTCTCGGCGGCGGTGTCGTTCCACTCGGTGAGCAGGGTGCGCCGCCGGTCCTCGGGAAGCACGTCGATCCGGTCGAGCGGTGTCTGCGGGGCGCTCTCCAGGGCTGTGACCAGCCCCTGCACCGCGGTGTCGAAGAGCGCGCAGACCAGCTCCGGGTCGATCGGCGTGGCCGCCTGGGCGGTGAGCAGGAAGTCGGCACCGAGGTCGTCGACCGAGACGGTCAGCGGGTAGTTGGTGCGGTCGTGCCCGTGCTCCGCCTCGACGCCCGCCAGCGCCCCGCCCGGGCCGTCCTCCCGCGGCGCGCTGTGGCGGAAGTTGAAGAGCGTGGTGAAGAGCGGGGCCGGGGCGGCGATGCCGCTGGCCTTCTGGACCAGGGCGAGCGGGGCGTGCTCGTGGACCAGCAGGTCGGCGAGGCGGGTCCGCATGGTCCGCACGGCCTCGGTGACACTGAGGCCGGCGGTGTTCAGGCGCGCGGGGAGGGTGTTGATGAAGAGCCCGGGGACCCGGTCGGCGCCGGTGCCGGCGTTCATCCGGCCGAAGAGCAGGGTGCCGAAGACCACGTCGTCCCGGTTGGCGGTGGCGGCGACCACGCGGGCCCAGGCGACGTGGAAGAGGGTGGCGGCGCTGACCCCGAGCAGCCGGGCCTGCTCGCGCAGCCGCGTCGCCAGCTCGGGCGCGAGCGTGCGGTCGGCCTCGGTGACCCGGGTGCCGTCGCCGCGCACGTCCAGCAGGCCGAACGGCGCGGTGGGCTCGTCCAGGTCGCCGAGCAGCTCGCCGAAGAACCGCTCGTGCTCGGCGCGCGAGACGCCGAGGCGGGCTTGCGCCACGAACTCGCGGAACGGCAGCGGAGCCGGCAGGTCGTCCTCGCGGCCGGCCAGGATCGCCTGGATCTCGGCCAGCAGGATGTCCAGCGCGGTGTGGTCCATCACCAGGTGGTGGCGCTGGAGCAGCAACAGCCAGCGGTCCGTGCCCGGTTCGGCGGCGATCGTCGCGCGCAGCAGCGGTGCGGCGGTGAGGTCGAGGGTGCGGGGGCAGGCGTTGGCCAGCTCGGTGGCGGGGTCGTCGGTGCCGCTGAGTTCGACGGTGACGACCGGCAGTTCGGCATGCCGGGCGACCACCTGGACCGGCTCCGGCAGGCCCCGCCAGAAGACCGCCGTGCGCAGGATGTCGTGGCGGTCCACCACGAGCTGCAGGGCAGCCAGGAAGGCGTCGAGACGATCGCGCGAGTCGAAGGTCAGCGAGGCCGGGAGGATGTAGAGGTCGTCGGCGCCCTGCCCGTCCGCCATCAGGTGGTGGAAGAAGATGCCTTCCTGGAGCGGGGCGAGCGGGTACAGATCGGCGATGTTGGCCGCGCCGCCGGGGAACGCCTCGGTGACCGTCCGGATCTCCTCGGCGGTCAGCTCCACCAGGGCGAGCATCTCGGGGGTGATCGCCTCGGCCCCGGCCGGGATCAGGTTCGGCGGCACCGTGAACCCGGCCTCGCCCGAGGCCTGGGCGAGGGCGGCGACGGTCGGGGCGGAGAAGAGGGTGCGGACGTTGAGCTGGATGCCGCGGTTGCGGAGGCGTTCGACGAGGGCGACGGCGAGTAGGGAGTGGCCGCCGAGTTCGAAGAAGTTGTCGTCCAGGCCGACTTGGCTGATGTTGAGGACCTCGGCGAAGGCTGTGCAGAGGATTTCCTCGTGTGGGGTGGCGGGTGCGCGGTAGCCGGTGTGGGTGGTGAACTCGGGGGCGGGCAGCGCGTTCCGGTCGAGCTTGCCGTTGACGGTGCGCGGGAGGGTGTCGAGTACCACGAGGGCGGCGGGGAGCATGTACTCGGGCAGGGTGGCGGCGAGGTGTTCGCGCAGCTGGGTCTGGTCGAGTTCGCCGCGCGGGACGAGGTAGGCGACCAGGCGTTCGTCGCGAACCAGGACCGCGGCCTGGACGACACCGGGGTGCGTGGTCAGCGCGTGTTCGATCTCGCCGAGTTCGATCCGGTAGCCGCGGATCTTGACCTGGTCGTCGGTTCGTCCCAGGTACTCCAGGGCGCCCTCGGCGTTCCAGCGGACCAGGTCGCCGGTGCGGTACATCCGGGTGCCGGTCGGGCCGTAGGGGTCGGCGACGAAGCGTTCGGCGGTCAGGGCGGGGCGGCCGAGGTAGCCGCGGGCGAGCTGGGCGCCGGCGATGTACAGCTCGCCGGCCACGCCGATCGGGACCGGGCGCAGGGCGTCGTCGAGCACGTAGGCGCTGGTGTTCCACATCGGACGGCCGATCGGCACCACGGACGCGTCGGTGATGCTCTCGGTAGCCGCTTCGAACAGGAAGTCGGTACAGCCGACGGTGGCCTCGGTCGGGCCGTAGTGGTTGACCACGGCGATGCCGGGGTTGCGGTGGCGCCAGTCGGTGAGTTGGGCGGCGTTGACGGCTTCGCCGCCGACCATCAGACGGCCGGTGGGGATGTGTCGGTCGGTGAGGGCGTCGAGGTAGGCCAGGCCGCTGGGGGTGGTCTTGAGGAAGCTGAGTCGGTCGGTGCCGAGGGCGTTGGGCAGGTGGTCGTCGAGCGGGGCGATGTGGATGCGGCCGCCGGAGGTGAGGGCGCCGTAGAGGGCGGTGACGCCGGCGTCGAAGGAGATCGAGGCGTGCAGCAGGGTGCTGCCGGTCAGCTCCGGGTAGGCGATCACGGCGCGGGAGATGTAGTTGACCAGGCCCGCGTGTGGCAGGACGACGCCCTTGGGGCGGCCGGTGGAGCCGGAGGTGTAGATGACGTAGGCCGGGTGCTGGGGCAGCACGGCGACGTCGAGGTTCGCGGAGGTGTCGGGCCCGGCGAGGTCGAGCTCGTCGATCAGGAGGTGCTCCTGGTCGGTGAGGTGAGCAGTCTGCCGGGTGGTCAGGAGGACGGCCGGGTGGGCGTCGGTCAGCATGTAGGCGATGCGGTCGGTGGGGTAGTCGGGGTCGATCGGCAGGTAGGCACCGCCGGCCTTGAGGACGGCGAGCAGGGCGACGATCAACTCGACGCGGCGCTCGATCAGGACCGCCACGACCGACTCCGGGCCGATGCCGCGGGTCACCAGGTGGCGGGCCAGTCGGTTGGCTCGGGCGTTGAGCTCGGCGTAACTCAGCTCGACGCCCTGGGACAGCACGGCGGTGGCATCCGGCGTGCGGGCGACCTGGGCCTCGATCTGGGCGGTCAGGGTGCCGGTGGGTACCTGGTGCGCGGTGTCGTTCCAGTCGACCAGGATCCGCCGACGCTCGGCCTCGGCCAGCACCTCGACATTTCCGACCGGCCGGGCCGGGTCCGTGACGACCGCGTGCAGCACTCGCTGGAAGCGCTCGGCGAGGTCGGCGGCGGCCTCGGCGTCGAACAGGTCACGGGCGAAGGTCAGCGTGCCGCGCAGACCCGCGGGGGCGCCGTCGGCCGCGAACGCCTCGGCCAGCGTGAAGGCCAGGTCGAAGCGGGCCGCGCCCGGGTCCGCCGGCAGCGCGGTCACCGCGACGCCCGGCAGCTCGACGACCGCCTCGGTGTTGTTCTGCAGCGACAGCATCACCTGGAAGAGCGGGTGCCGGGCCATCGAGCGCGACGGCGCCAGGGCCTCCACCAGGCGCTCGAACGGGACGTCCTGGTGGGCGAAGGCGGCGAGGCTGACGTCCCGGACGCGCGCCAGCAGCTCGGCGAAGGTCGGGCCGCCGGACAGGTCGGTGCGCAGCACCAGGGTGTTGACGAAGAAGCCGACCAGGTCGTCCAGGGCTTCGTCGGTGCGGCCCGCGATGGGGGTGCCGATCGGGATGTCGGTCCCGGCGCCGAGGCGCGACAGCGTGGTGGCCAGCGCCGCTTGCAGCACCATGAACGGGGTCACGCCCTGGGCGCGGGCCAACGCGGCGAGGTGGGCGTGCAGCTCGGCCGGGACGGCGAAGTCGACCGTACCGCCCTGGTGGCCGGCCACCGCCGGACGCTGACGCGTGGTCGGCAGCGCCAGCTCCTCCGGCACCTCGGCCAGCGTCGTGCTCCAGTAGGCGAGTTGACCGGCGAGCAGGCTGTCGGCGTCGTCGGCCGAGCCGAGCAGGTCACGCTGCCAGAGCGCGTAGTCGGCGTACTGGACCGCCAGCGGCTGCCACGCGGGCGCGCGGCCGGCCAGGCGGGCGGTGTAGGCGGCGGAGACGTCACGGGCCAGCGGGGCCAGCGACCAGCCGTCACCGGCGATGTGGTGCACGACCAGGACCAACACGTGCTCGGTCGGGGTCTCACTGAACAGCCAGGCGTGCAGCGGCAGTTCGCTGCGCAGGTCGAAGGTGTGCCGGGCCGATGCCGTGACGGCCTGCTCGTCGGTGCCCGTCACCACGGTCAGCAGCGCGCCGAACTCGCCGGGCCGCAGCACCTGCTGGTGCGGGCGGCCGTCGACGGCCGGGAACACCGTGCGCAGCACTTCGTGCCGCGCGACGACGTCCTGCAGCGCGGCCTCCAGCGCCGCGACGTCCAGGGTGCCGGTCAGGCGCAGCTTCAGCGGGATGTTGTAGGTGGCGCTCGGACCCTCCAGCTCACCCAGGAACCAGAGCCGCTGCTGGGCGAAGGAGACCGGCACCCGCTCCGGGCGCGGTCCCGCGGTCAGCGCGGGGCGGGCCTGCCCGGCGCCGTCCAGCCGCTGGGCCAGCTCCGCGACCGTCGGCGCCTCGAAGAGCACCCGGATCGGCAGCTCGACGTCCAGCGCCGTGCGGATCCGGCCGGCCAGCCGGGTGGCGAGCAGCGAGTGGCCGCCGAGGTCGAAGAAGCTGTCGTCGATGCCGACATCCGGCACCCCGAGCAACTCGGCGAAGAGCCCGACCAGCACCTCCTCGCGCGGGGTACGCGGGGTACGGGCGGCGACCGGCGCGAAGACCGGGGCGGGCAGCGCCTTGCGGTCGAGCTTGCCGTTGACGGTCAGCGGCATGGTGTCCAGCACGACGATCGCCGACGGCACCAGGTAGGCGGGCAGGGTGGCGGCGAGGTCGGCGCGCAGCGCCGCCGGGTCCGGCTCGGCGCCGGCCGCGGCCACCAGGTAGCCGACCAGGCGCTTGTCACCGGGGGTGTCCTCGCGGACCACCGCGTTCGCCCGGGCCACGGCCGGGTGGGCGAGCAGCGCCGCCTCGACCTCACCGAGCTCGATCCGGAAGCCGCGGATCTTGACCTGCTGGTCGGCACGGCCGACGAAGTCCAGCTCACCGCCGCGGGTCCAGCGGACCAGGTCGCCGGTGCGGTACATCCGGGTGCCGGCCGGGCTGTAGGGGTCGGCGACGAAGCGTTCGGCGGTCAGACCCGGACGGTCGAGGTAGCCGCGGGCCACGCCGGTGCCCGCCAGGTACAGCTCGCCCGTGCTGCCCACCGGCACCGGGCGCAGCGCGTCGTCGAGCACGTAGGCCCGCAGGTTGTCCAGCGGACCGCCGATCGGCAGCGCGCCCGGGCCGTCGGTGACGGTGTGTGCGGTGGCGAAGGTGGTGGTCTCGGTCGGGCCGTAGACGTTGATCACGCCGGTGCCGGGGCAGGCGGCCAGTACTCGGGCGACGGCGGAGCGCGGCACGATGTCACCGCCGGTCCACACCTCGCGGACACCGGTGAAGCAGCTGGGGTCCTCGTCCGCGGCGAGCACGAAGAGGCCGATGGTCAGGAAGATCCCGGTGATCCGGTGCTCGGTGACCAGCCGACCCAGCAGCTCGGGCGTGAGGTCGCCGGCGGGTGCCACGACCACCTCGCCGCCGTTCAGCAACGGCACCCAGAGCTCGAAGGTCGAGGCGTCGAAGGAGTGCGGCGAGTGCAGCAGCACCCGCTCCATCGGGCCGGCGAACCGCCGCTCCGCGGTCAGCGCGACCACGTCGGCGTGGGTGACGGCGACGCCCTTGGGGCGGCCGGTGGAGCCGGAGGTGTACATCACGTACACCAGCTGCGCGGGGTGGGTTGCCGGGACGGGGAAGTCGGCCTGGTCGACGTCCGCGTGCGTGTCCGGGTCCGCGAGCTTCAGGACGGTGACGGGGAGCTTCTCGGCTTCGGCCTGCAGGGCCGTGTCCGTGAGGACGAGCTCGGCGCCGGTCTCTGCCACGATCAGTTCGCGGTGGGCCTGCGGGTAGCGGGCGTCCAGCGGAACGTAGTAGGCGCCTGCTTTCATCACGCCGAGCAGCGCGATCACCAGGTCGGCGGAGCGCTCCATCAGCACCGCCACGGCCGTCTCGGGGCGTGCGCCGTGCGCCACCAGACGGTGGGCCAGTGCGGCCGCGCGCCGGTCCAGCTCGCGGTAGGTCAGCGTGCCGGACTCGGCGACCACGGCCACCGCGTCCGGGGTGCGGGCGACCTGGGCGGCGAACAGCTCGGCCAGCGTGCCTTCGGGGAGAGCGGTCGCGGTGTCGTTCCAGTCGACCAGGATCCGGTGGCGCTCGGCCTCGGTCAGTACCTCCACGCCGGCGAGCGGCTGCTCGGGGGCGCTGACGACCGTGTCGAGGACGCGGACGAAGCGCTCGGCGAGGTCAGCGGCGGCCTCGGTGTCGAAGAGGTCGCGGGCGAAGGTCAGTGCGCCGCGTAGGCCGGCCGGTGCGCCGGTGCTGTCCGTGGTCTCCTCCAGCGCGAACGCCAGGTCGAACTTGGCCGGGAGGTCGCCGGTCGGCAGCACGGTGGTGGCCAGGCCGGGGAGGTCGAGCACCGCCTCGGCGTTGTTCTGCAGCGTCAGCATGACCTGGAAGAGCGGGTGGCGGGCCATCGAGCGGGACGGCGCGAGGGTCTCCACCAGGCGTTCGAAGGGGATGTCCTGGTGGGCGTGGGCGGCGAGATTGATGTCCCGGACCCGGGCGAGCAGCTCGGTGAAGGTGGGGTCGCCGGACAGGTCGGTGCGCAGGACGAGGGTGTTGACGAAGAAGCCGACCAGGTCGTCCAGGGCTTCGTCGGTGCGTCCGGCGATGGGGGTGCCGATCGGGATGTCGGTGCCCGCGCCGAGGCGGGAGAGCGTGGTGGCGAGCGCCGCCTGGAGCACCATGGCCGGGGTCACCCGCTGGGCGCGGGCCAACTGGGTGAGGCGGGTGTGCAGGTCGGCGGGGACGGTGAGGTCGACGGTGCCGCCGTCGTGGCTGGCCACGGCGGGGCGGGGGTGGGTGGTCGGGAGAGCAAGCTCTTCGGGGAGGTCGGCCAGGGCCTGCTGCCAGTGGGTGAGTTGTTGGGTGAGCAGGCTGTCGGGGTCGTCGGTCGTGCCGAGCAGGTCGCGCTGCCAGTGGGCGTAGTCGGCGTACTGGACGGGCAGTGGCTGCCAGGCGGGGGCGTGGCCGGCCAGGCGGGCGGTGTAGGCGGTGGAGAGGTCGGCGGCCAGCGGCGCGAGCGACCAGCCGTCACCGGCGATGTGGTGGAGCACCACGACGAGCACCTGGGCATCCGGTGCCTCGGTGAACAGCCAGGCCCGCAGGGGGAGTTCGGTGGCGAGGTCGAAGGAGTGAGCGCTGGCCGTGCCGATCGCCCGCTCGTCCAGGGCGTCCACCACGGTCAGCATCGAGCCCAGCGCTTCCGGCGCCAGGATCTGCTGGCGGGGTTCGCCGTCGACGGTGGGGAAGACGGTGCGGAGTACCTCGTGCCGGGTGACGACGTCGCGAAGTGCGGTCTCCAGTGCGTTGGTGTCGAGAGTGCCGGTGAGGCGGACGGCCATCGGGATGTTGTAGGTGGCGTTCGGGCCTTCGAACTCGCCGAGGAACCAGAGGCGCTGCTGGGCGAAGGAGAGCGGCGTCTCCCCGGAGCGGGTGGCGGCGGTGAGGGCGGGGCGGCGGCGGTCGGTGGTGTCGAGGCGCTCGGCGAGCGTGGCGACGGTGGGGGCCTCGAAGAGGGCGCGGATCGGCAGTTCGACGTCCAGGGCCGTGCGGATCCGGCTGACCAGGCGGGTGGCGAGGAGTGAGTGGCCGCCGAGGTCGAAGAAGCTGTCGTCGATGCTCGGCTGAGGAACGTTCAGCACCTCGCCGAAGAGCGTGGCGAGCAGGGTTTCGTGCGGGGTGCGCGGGGCTCGGTAGGCGTCGGTGGTGGTGAACTCGGGGGCGGGGAGAGCATTCCGGTCGAGCTTGCCGTTGGCGGTCACGGGGAGGGCGTCGAGGGTGACGTAGGCGGCCGGGACCATGTAGTCGGGCAGGGTGGTGGCGAGGTGGGCGCGCAGGTCGGTCTGGTCGAGGTTGTTCGTGGGGACGAGGTAGGCGACCAGGCGTTCGTCGCGGACGAGGACTGCGGCCTGGACGACGGCGGGGTGCGTGGTCAGCGCGTGTTCGATTTCGCCGAGTTCGATGCGCAGGCCGCGGATTTTGACCTGGAAGTCGGTGCGGCCGAGGTATTCGAGGGCGCCGTCGGTGGTCCAGCGGACGAGGTCGCCGGTGCGGTACATCCTCGAACCTGCCGGGCCGTGGGGGTTGGCGACGAAACGCTCGGCGGTGAGGTCGGGGCGGCCGAGGTAGCCGCGGGCGAGCTGGACGCCCGCCAGGTACAGCTCGCCGGGTACGCCGACTGGCGTCGGCTGGAGAGCGGCGTCGAGCACGTAGAGCTGCGTGTTCCAGACCGGTCGGCCGATCGGGACGGTGGTGCTGTTGTGGCGGCAGTCCCAGGCGGTGACATCCACCGAGGCCTCGGTGGGCCCGTAGAGGTTGTGCAGCGGGACGTCCAGCACGGAGAAGAACCGGTCGCGCAGCTCCGCGGGCAGGGCCTCACCCGAGCAGAGCACCGCGCGCAGGCCCGTGCAGTCGGCGGCGGTGGGCTCCTGGACGAAGGCCTGGAGCATGGAGGGCACGAAGTGGGTGACGGTGATGTGCTCGCGCTGGATGAGCGAGGCCAGGTAGGCGGGATCCCGGTGCCCGCCCGGACGCGCCACCACCAGCGTGGCGCCCTCCAGCAGGGGCCAGAAGAACTCCCAGACGGAGACGTCGAACCCGAACGGTGTCTTCTGAAGTACCCGGTCAGCGGTGGTGAGACCGTACTCGGCCTGCATCCAGGCGAGTCGGTTGACGATGCCGCGGTGCGGCACCGCCACACCCTTGGGCCGGCCGGTCGAGCCCGAGGTGTAGATGACGTAGGCGGGGTGCTCGGGCAGCAGCTCGCGCTCCGGGTTCACCGCGTTGGAAGCCGCGATCTCGCCGACCAGCAACTGCGGTACATCAGTGGAAAGTTCGCTGTCACTGAGGACCAGTACGGGCGCGCAGTCCTCGAGGACATAGGCGATCCGCTCCGCCGGTAGCTCCGGGTCGACGGGCACGTACGCGCCGCCGGCCTTGACGACCGCGAGGAGAGAGACGACCAGCTCGACCGAGCGCGGCAGGCTGACCGCCACCCGCGACTCGGGTCCGACCCCGTGCTCGACCAGCGCCCGCGCCACGCTGTTGGCCCGGGCGTTCAGCTGTGCGTACGACAGCTCGACGCCCTCGAAGACCACCGCTGTCGCTTCGGGCGTCCGGGCCGCCTGGGCCTCGAAGAGGTCCGCGAGCGTGCCGGCGGGCACCTCGGCCGCGGTGTCGTTCCAGTCGGTGAGGACGCGACGGCGCTCGGCCGGGTCCAGCACGTCGATGGCCTGGACCGGACGGCCCGGTTCGGCGACGACGTTGTTCAGGACCCGGATCAGCCGCTCGGCGAGCTGCTCGGCGTCTGCCGCGTCGAAGAGGTCACGCGCGAAGGTGAGCGTGCCGTGGAGGCCGGCCGGCGCGCCGGCGGCGTCGGTCGTCTCGCCCAGCTCGATGGCCAGGTCGAACTTGGCGGCCAGGTCGCCGGTCGGCACCACGGTGGCGGCCAGGCCGGGGAGGTCGAGGACGGCCTGCGTGGTGTTCTGCAGGGCGAGCATGACCTGGAAGAGCGGGTGGCGGGCCATCGAGCGGGACGGCGCGAGGGTCTCCACCAGGCGTTCGAAGGGGATGTCCTGGTGCGAGTAGGCGGCCAGGCTCGCGTTGCGGACTCGGGCGAGGAGGTCGCTGAAGGTGGGGTCGCCAGTGATTTCGGTGCGCAGCACCAGGGTGTTGGCGAAGAAGCCGACCAGGTCGTCCAGGGCTTCGTCGGTGCGGCCCGCGATCGGGGCGCCGATCGGGATGTCGGTCCCGGCGCCGAGGCGGGAGAGCAGGACGGCGAGTGCCGCCTGCAGCACCATGTACAGCGTCACGCTCTCGGTGCGAGCCAACTCGACCAGCTGGCAGTGCAGTTCGGCCGGTATCTCGAGGTGGACCGTGCCGCCGTCGTGGCTGGCCACGGAGGGGCGGGGACGCGAGGTCGGCAGGGCGAGCTCTTCGGGGAGGTCGGCCAGAGCGTCCTGCCAGTGGGCGAGTTGCTGGCTGAGGACGCTCTCCGGGGCGTCGGTCGAGCCGAGCAGCTCGCGCTGCCAGAGGGCGTAGTCCGCGTACTGGACGGGCAGTGGCTGCCAGGCGGGGGCGTGGCCGGCCAGGCGGGCGGTGTAGGCGGTGGAGAGGTCGGCGGCCAGCGGGGCGAGCGACCAGCCGTCACCGGCGATGTGGTGGAGCACCACGACCAGTACGTGCTCCATCGGCCCGGACGCGAAGAGCCACGTGTGCAGCGGAACGTCTGCGGCGAGGTCGAAGGAGTGCTCCGAAGCGCGGGCGACCGCCTTCTCGTCGAAGGAGTCGACCAGGGTCAGCAGCGAACCGATGGCCCCGGCCGGGATCACCTGCTGGCGGGGTTCGCCGTCGACGGTCGGGAAGACGGTGCGGAGCACCTCGTGGCGGGCGAGGACGTCGAGCAGTGCCGCGTTGAGCGCCTCGGTGTTGAGGGTGCCGGTGAGGCGGACGGCCATCGGGATGGTGTAGGTGGTGCTTGGGCCTTCGAGTTCGCCGAGGAACCAGAGGCGCTGCTGGGCGAAGGAGAGCGGCAGCTGATCGGGGTGGGCGGTGGCGGCGGTGAGGGCGGGGCGGCGGCGGTCGGTGGTGTCGAGGCGCTCGGCGAGCGTGGCGACGGTGGGGGCCTCGAAGAGGGTGCGGATCGGCAGCTCGACGTCCAGGGCTGTGCGGATGCGGCTGACCAGGCGGGTGGCGAGGAGTGAGTGGCCGCCGAGGTCGAAGAAGCTGTCGTCGATGCTCGGCTGAGGAACGTTCAGCACCTCGCCGAAGAGCGTGGCGAGCAGGGTTTCGTGCGGGGTGCGCGGGGCTCGGTAGGCGTCGGTGGTGGTGAACTCGGGGTCGGGCAGGGCGTTGCGGTCGAGCTTGCCGTTGGCGGTGACCGGCAGCGAGTCGAGCGCGACGAACGCGGCCGGGACCATGTAGTCGGGCAGCACGGTGGCGAGGTGCGCCCGCAGGTCGGCCCCATCGAGCCCCTCCGCGGGAACCAGGTACGCGACCAGGCGTTCGTCACGGACCAGGACCGCGGCCTGGACGACGCCGGGGTGCGTGGTCAACGCGTGCTCGATCTCGCCGAGTTCGATGCGCAGGCCGCGGATCTTGACCTGGAAGTCGGTGCGGCCGAGGTACTCCAGCGCTCCGTCGGTGGTCCAGCGGACGAGGTCGCCGGTGCGGTACATCCGGGTGCCGGTGGGGCCGTGGGGGTTGGCGATGAAGCGTTCGGCGGTGAGGTCGGGGCGGCCGAGGTAGCCGCGGGCGAGCTGGACGCCGGCCAGGTAGAGCTCGCCGGGCACGCCGACCGGCGTCGGCTGGAGGGCGGCGTCGAGGACGTAGAGCTGGGTGTTCCAGACCGGTCGGCCGATCGGGACGGTGGAACCGCTCTGCCGGCAGTCCCAGGCGGTGACGTCCACCGAGGCCTCGGTGGGCCCGTAGAGGTTGTGCAGCGGGACGTCCAGCACGGAGAAGAACCGGTCGCGCAGCTCGGCCGGTAGAGCCTCACCCGAGCAGAGCACCGCGCGCAGGTCGGTGCAGCCGGCAGCGGTCGGCTCCTGGACGAACGCTTGGAGCATCGAGGGCACGAAGTGCGCCACCGTGATCCGCTCCTGCTGGATGACCGAGGCCAGGTACGCCGGATCGCGGTGCCCGCCCGGACGCGCCACCACCAGCGTGGCGCCTTCCAGCAGCGGCCAGAAGAACTCCCACACCGAGACGTCGAACCCGAACGGCGTCTTCTGCAGCACCCGGTCGGCAGCAGTCAGCCCGTACTCGGCCTGCATCCAAGCCAACCGGTTGACGATGCCGCGGTGCGGCACCGCCACACCCTTCGGGCGCCCCGTCGACCCGGAGGTGTAGATCACGTACGCCGGGTGCTCCGGCAGCAGCTCGCGCTTCGGGTTCTCCGCGTCCGCCATCGTGATGTCAGCGACCCGCAGCTGGGTTACGGCGGTCGGCAGTTCGGCCTCGGTGAGAACCAGAGCGGGCGCGCAGTCCTCGAGGACATAGGCGATCCGCTCCGCCGGTAGCTCCGGGTCGACGGGCACGTACGCGCCGCCGGCCTTGACGACCGCGAGGAGGGAGACGACCAGCTCGACCGAGCGGGGCAGGCTGACCGCCACCCGCGACTCGGGTCCGACCCCGTGCTCCACCAGTGCCCGCGCCACGCCGTTGGCCCGGGCGTTCAGCTGCGCGTACGACAGCTCGACGCCCTCCAAGACCACCGCCGTCGCCTCCGGCGTCCGCGCCGCCTGGGCCTCGAAGAGGTCCGCAAGCGTGCCGGCAGGCGCCTCGGTCGCGGTGTCGTTCCAGTCGACCAGGATCCGGTGGCGCTCGGCCTCGGTCAGTACCGCCACGCCGGCGAGCGGCTGCTCGGGGGCGCTGACGACCGTGTCGAGGACGCGCACGAAGCGCTCGGCGAGGGAGGCGGCCGCGTCGGCGTCGAAGAGGTCGCGGGCGAAGGTCAGCATGCCGTGGAGGCCGTTCGGCGCGCCGGCGGCGTCGGTCGTCTCGCCCAGCTCGATGGCCAGGTCGACCTTGGCGGGCAGGTCGCCGGTGGGCAGCACCGCGGCAGCCAGGCCGGGCAGCTCAAGTTCCGCCTCGGCGTTGTTCTGCAGCGTCAGCATGACCTGGAAGAGCGGGTGCCGGGCCATCGAGCGCGACGGGGTCAGGGCCTCCACCAGGCGCTCGAACGGGACGTCCTGGTGCGCGAAGGCGGCCAGGTCGGTCTCCCGGACGCGCGCCAGCAGCTCGCTGAAGGTGGGGGCGCCGGAGAGGTCGGTGCGCAGGACGAGGGTGTTGACGAAGAAGCCGACCAGGTCGTCCAGGGCTTCGTCGGTGCGTCCGGCGATGGGGGTGCCGATCGGGATGTCGGTCCCGGCGCCGAGGCGGGAGAGCAGGACGGCGAGTGCCGCCTGCAGCACCATGAACAGCGTCACGCCCTCGCGGCGGGCCAACTCGGTGAGCCGGGTGTGCAGGTCGGCGGGGATGGTGAGGTCGACGGTGCCGCCGTCGTGGCTGGCCACGGAGGGGCGGGGACGCGAGGTCGGCAGGGCGAGCTCTTCGGGCAGGTCGGCCAGAGCGGCCTGCCAGTGGGCGAGTTGCTGGCTGAGGACGCTCTCCGGGTCGTCGGTCGAGCCGAGCAGCTCGCGCTGCCAGAGGGCGTAGTCCGCGTACTGGACGGGCAGGGCCTGCCAGGCGGGGGCGTGGCCGGCCAGGCGGGCGGTGTAGGCGGTGGAGAGGTCGCGCGCCAGCGGGGCGAGCGACCAGCCGTCGCCCGCGATGTGGTGCACGGCCAGCAGCAGCACGTGGGCGTCGGACGACTCGGTGAACAGCCAAGCCCGCAGTGGGAGTTCAGTGGCGAGATCGAAAGCGTGCCGCCCGGCGCGGGCCAGTTCCTGCTCGTCGAATCCGTCGACCACAGTGAGCAGGGAGTCGACGGATTCGGCCGCGATCACCCGCTGCTGCGGCTCACCATCGACGGTCGGGAAGACGGTGCGGAGCACCTCGTGGCGGGCGAGGACGTCGAGCAGCGCCGCCTGGAGCGCCTCGGCGTTGAGGGTGCCGGTGAGGCGAACGGCCATCGGAAGGTTGTAGGTGGCGCTCGGGCCTTCGAGCTCACCGAGGAACCAGAGCCGCTGCTGCGCGAAGGAGACCGGCAGCACCTCGGGACGAGGACCGGCGACCAGCTCCGGGCGCCGGTGGCCCGCACCGTCGAGGCGAGCGGCCAGGCCGGCGACGGTGGGGGCCTCGAAGAGCGCGCGAATCGGCAGCTCGACATTCAGCGTCGTGCGGATGCGGCTGACCAGGCGGGTGGCGAGGAGCGAGTGGCCGCCGAGGTCGAAGAAGTTGTCGTCTGCGCCGACCTGCGGGACGTCGAGGACGTCGGCGAAGATCTCGCAGAGAAGTTCTTCGCGGGGGGTTCGCGGGACTCGGTAGGCGTCGGTGGTGGTGAATTCGGGGTCGGGCAGGGCGTTGCGGTCGAGCTTGCCGTTGGCGGTGACCGGCAGCGAGTCGAGCGCGATGAAGGCCGCCGGGACCATGTAGTCGGGCAGCACGGTCGCGAGGTGCGCGCGCAGGTCGGTCTGGTCGAGCTCGCCCGTGGCGACCAGGTAGGCGACGAGCAACTCGTTGCGGACCAGCACGACGGCGTGTGCGACGTTCGGGTGGGCGCCGAGGGCGTGTTCGATTTCGCCGAGTTCGATGCGCAGGCCGCGGATTTTGACCTGGAAGTCGGTGCGGCCGAGGTATTCGAGGGCGCCGTCGGTGGTCCAGCGGACGAGGTCGCCGGTGCGGTACATCCGGGTGCCGGCGGTGCCGTGGGGGTTGGCGATGAACCGTTCGGCGGTGAGGTCGGGGCGTCCGAGGTAGCCGCGGGCGAGCTGGACGCCCGCCAGGTACAGCTCACCCGGCACGCCGACCGGCGTCGGCTGGAGGGCGGCGTCGAGCACGTAGAGCTGGGTGTTCCAGACCGGTCGGCCGATCGGGACGGTGGTGCTGTTGTGGCGGCAGTCCCAGGCGGTGACGTCGACTGAGGCTTCGGTGGGCCCGTAGAGGTTGTGCAGCGGGACGTCGAGGACCGAGAAGAACCGGTCGCGCAGTTCGGCCGGCAGTGCCTCACCCGAGCAGAGCACCGCCCGCAGGCCCGTGCAGTCGGCAGCCGTCGGCTCCTGGACGAACGCTTGGAGCATGGAGGGCACGAAGTGCGTGACCGTGATTCGTTCCTGCTGGATGAGCGAGGCCAGGTAGGCGGGATCGCGGTGCCCGCCCGGACGGGCGACGACCAGGGTGGCGCCTTCCAGCAGCGGCCAGAAGAACTCCCACACCGAGACGTCGAACCCGAACGGCGTCTTCTGCAGCACCCGGTCGGCGGCGGTGAGACCGTATTCGGCCTGCATCCACGCCAACCGGTTCACGATCCCGTTGTGCGGCACCGCCACACCCTTCGGGCGTCCCGTCGAGCCCGAGGTGTAGATGACGTACGCCGGGTGCTCCGGCAGCAGCTCGCGCTCCGGGTTCACGGCGTCGGAGGCCGTGATCTCGCCGACGATCAACTGCTGTACATCAGTGGCAAGTTCGACGTCGGTCAGGACCAGCGAAGGCGCGCAGTCCGCCAGCACGTACGCGATCCGCTCCGCCGGCAGCTCCGGGTCGACGGGCACGTACGCCCCGCCTGCCTTGGCCACCGCCAGCAGCGCCACCACCAGCTCCACCGAGCGCGGCAGGCTGACCGCCACCCGCGACTCCGCCCCCACCCCGCGCTCCACCAGCGCCCGCGCCACGCCGTTGGCCCGGGCGTTCAGCTGCGCGTACGACAGCTCGACGCCCTCCAAGACCACCGCCGTCGCTTCGGGCGTCCGCGCCGCCTGGGCCTCGAAGAGGTCCGCGAGCGTGCCGGCGGGCACGTCAACCGCGGTGTCGTTCCACTCCCGCAGCACCCGCTCCCGCTCCGCGTCGGCCAGCACCGCCACGCGCTCCAGGGCCGTGGCCGGCTCGGACTCCAGCGCGGTGACCAGGTTCCGCAGCGTGGTGGCGGTCAGCTCGCAGACCGCCGCCGCGGAGACCGGGGCGAGGGTCTGCGCGGTGAGGACGAACCCGGTACCGAGGTCGTCGACCGAGAGCGTCAGCGGGTAGTTGGTGCGCTCGTGCACGTGCAGGATCTCGACGCCGTGCAGGCCCAGCTCGGCGGCCGCGTCGATGGCGACACCCTGGCCGTGGCGGTAGTTGAGCAGCGCGGTGAACAGCGGTGCGCCGCCGCCGATGCCGCTGTGCTGCTGGGCGAGGGCGAGCGGGGCGTGCTCGTGCACCAGCAGCTCGGCGAGCTGTCCGCGCATCGCGCGCGTCGCCTCCAGCACGTCCACTCCGGCCGTGGCAACGCGCACCGGCAGGGTGTTGATGAAGAGGCCGGGCACCCGGTCGGCGCCGCTGCCCGCGTTCATCCGGCCGAAGAGCACGGTCCCGAAGACCACGTCGTCGCGGCCCGAGGTCGCGGCCACCACCCGCGCCCAGGCCACGTGGAAGAGCGTCGCCGCACTCACGCCCAGTGCTCGACCCCGCTCGCGCAGCCGCGCGGCGAGGTCGGCGTCCAGGGACACCCGGGCCTCCGCCACGTCACCGGCGCCGCCGTGCACCTCCAGCCGGCCGAACGGCGCGGTGGGCTCGTCGACGTCACCCAGCAGCTCGGCGAAGTAGCGCTCGTGCTCCTCGCGCGACACCGCGAGCCGGGCCTGCGCGACGAAGTCGCGGAACGGCAGCGGCGCGGGCAGCTCGTCCTGGCGGCCGGCGGTGATCTCGCGGATCTCGGCGAGCATCACCTCGATGGCCGTGTGGTCGGTGACCAGGTGGTGGCACTGGAGCAGCAGCAGCCAGCGGTCGCCCTCCGGCTCGGCGGCGAAGTACGCGCGCAACAGTGGTGCCCGGCGGACGTCGATCGGGGCCGCACCGGCGGCGGCGAGCTGTCCCACCACGTCGGTGGTGGACGTGAGTTCGACCTGCTCGACGGGCAGCACGGCACGGCGCGCGACCACCTGGACCGGCTCGCGCAGGCCCTCCCAGAGCAGGGCGGTGCGCAGGATGTCGTGGCGGTCGACGACCTGCTGGAGGGCGGCGAGGAAGCCGTCGAGGCGCTCGCGCGAGTCGAAGGCCAGAGTGGTCGGCAGGACGTACAGGTCTCCGCCACCGGTCTCCGCACCCATCAGATGGTGGAAGAGGATCCCTTCCTGGAGCGGGGCGAGCGGGTAGATGTCGGCGATGTTGCCGGCGCCGCCCGGGAATTCCGCGGTGATCGCCGCGATCTCCGTGGTGGTGAGCCCGACCAGCGGCAGCATCTCCGGGGTGATCGCCTCGGCACCGGCGGGGATCCGGTTCGGCGGTACGACGAGGCCGGCCGTGGTCGCGGCGACGGCCAGCCCGGCGACGGTCGGTGCGGCGAAGAGCGTCCGGACGTCGATCTGCACGCCGCGGGCCCGCAGGCGCTCCACCAGCGTGACGGCGAGCAGCGAGTGGCCGCCCAGCTCGAAGAAGTTGTCGTCCACGCCGACCTGCGGGACGTCGAGGACCTCGGCGAAGACCTCGCAGAGCAGTTCTTCTCGCGGGGTGGTGGGTGCGCGGTAGCCGCTGGTGGTGGTGAACTCGGGGTCGGGCAGGGCGTTCCGGTCGAGCTTGCCGTTGGCGGTGACCGGCAGCGAGTCGAGCGCGACGAACGCGGCCGGAACCATGTAGTCGGGCAGCACGGTGGCGAGGTGCGCCCGCAGGTCGGCCCCATCGAGCCCCTCCGCGGGAACCAGGTACGCGACCAGGCGCTCGTCACGGACCAGGACCGCGGCCTGGACGACGCCGGGGTGCGTGGTCAACGCGTGCTCGATCTCGCCGAGTTCGATGCGCAGGCCGCGGATCTTGACCTGGAAGTCGGTGCGGCCGAGGTACTCCAGCGCTCCGTCGGTGGTCCAGCGGACGAGGTCGCCGGTGCGGTACATCCGTGAGCCGGCGGGGCCGTGGGGGTTGGCGATGAAGCGTTCGGCGGTGAGGTCGGGGCGTCCGAGGTAGCCGCGGGCGAGCTGGACGCCCGCCAGGTACAGCTCGCCGGGCACGCCCACCGGCGTCGGCTGGAGGGCGGCGTCGAGCACGTAGAGCTGGGTGTTCCAGACCGGTCGGCCGATCGGGACGGTGGTGCTGTTGGTTCGGCAGTCCCAGGCGGTGACGTCCACCGAGGCCTCGGTGGGCCCGTAGAGGTTGTGCAGCGGGACGTCGAGGACCGAGAAGAATCGGTCGCGCAGTTCGGCGGGCAGGGCCTCGCCCGAGCAGAGCACCGCGCGCAGGCCCGTGCAGCCGGCTGCAGCCGGCTCCTGCACGAACGCTTGGAGCATGGACGGCACGAAGTGCGCCACCGTGATCCGCTCCTGCTGGATGACCGAGGCCAGGTACGCCGGATCCCGGTGCCCGCCCGGACGTGCCACCACCAGCGTGGCGCCTTCCAGCAGTGGCCAGAAGAACTCCCACACCGAGACGTCGAATCCGAACGGTGTCTTCTGCAGTACCCGGTCAGCGGCGGTGAGCTCGTACTCGGCCTGCATCCACGCCAACCGGTTGACGATGCCGCGGTGCGGCACCGCCACACCCTTCGGGCGCCCCGTCGAGCCCGAGGTGTAGATGACGTAGGCGGGGTGCTCGGGCAGCAGCTCGCGGGACGGGTTCACCGCGTCGGAAGCAGCGATCTCGCTGACCAGCAACTGCGGTACCTCAGTGGCAAGTTCGACGTCGGTCAGGACCAGCGAAGGCGCGCAGTCCGCCAGCACGTACGCGATCCGCTCCGCCGGCAGCTCCGGGTCGACGGGCACGTACGCCCCGCCCGCCTTGACCACCGCCAGCAGCGCCACCACCAACTCCACCGACCGCGGCAGGCTGACCGCCACCCGCGACTCCGCCCCCACCCCGCGCTCCACCAGCGCCCGCGCCACGCCGTTGGCCCGGGCGTTCAGCTGCGCGTACGACAGCTCGACGCCCTCCAAGACCACCGCCGTCGCCTCCGGCGTCCGCGCCGCCTGGGCCTCGAAGAGGTCCGCAAGCGTGCCGGCGGGCACCTCCGCCGTGGTGTCGTTCCACTCCCGCAGCACCCGCTCCCGCTCCGCCGCCCCGAGCAGGCCGACCTGCCCCAACGGAGCGGCGGTGTCGCCGAGTTCGGCCAGGCTGCCCAGCAGCCGGGCGAACCGCTCGGCGTGCTCGACGACCTCCCGGTCCCGGTACACCGCCGGGTTGGCGTCGACCACCAGCTGGACGCCGTCCCCGCCCTGCCGGTCGTAGAGGACGAACGCCAGGTCGTCGACCGAGCCGTTGGAGAGGTTGCGCGCGGTGACGGGGAGCCCGGCGAACCGCAGGTCGTAGTCGAAGGACATGACGTTGACGGTCGGCCCGAACAGCCGGCCGCCGCCGACCAGGTTCAGCTCGCGCTGCAACTCCTCGTAGCGGTACCGCTGGTGGCGCAGGCCCTCGCGCATGGTGCGGCTGGCCTGGCGGGCCAGCTCGGCGAGGCCGGTCTCCGGGCGCACGGTCAGCCGGATCGGCAGCACGTTGGCGAGCATGCCGGGGGTGCTGCGCTGCAGCGGGGTGGCGCGGCCGGTGACGGGCAGGCCGAGGACGATGTCGGTGGCGCCGGTCAGGCGGTGGGTGTAGAGCGCGCCGGCGGCCGCCAGCAGCACGGGCAGGCTGGTGCGCAGGCCGCGCGCGGCCGCCCGCAGCCGCTCCGCGGTGGTGGCGGAGAGGTCGACGGTGTGCCGCAGGTGGGTGTGCGAGGCGGGGGCGAAGCGGCCGGCGAGGCTGACCGCCTCGGGGCGGTCGGCGAAGCGCTCGGTCCAGTACCGGCGGTCGGCGGCGAACTGCGCACCGGCGCGGTAGGCGTCCTCCTCGGCCAGCAGGTCGGCGTAGGGCGCGAACGGGGTGCCGGTGGGACGGCCCTCGACCAGGGCGGTGTAGATCTCGGCGGCCCGGCCGGCGAGCAGCGCGCCGCTGTAGCCGTCGCCGGCGAGGTGGTGGGCGCGCTGGTACCAGAAGAGCCGGTCCGGGCCGGCCGGGAACATCGCCAGCACGCCGGTCCGGCCGTGCGCCAGGTCGTCCGGCCGGGCCAGGTCCCGCTCGATCCAGGCCTGCACGGCGGCCCACGGGTCGGCCTGGTCGCTCACGTCGTGCACCAGCACCGGCGTCTCGGCGAGCGGGACGACCGTCTGCCGGACCTGGCCGTCCTGCTCCGGGAAGCGCAGCCGGAGCATCTCGGCCTCGGTGGCCAGCTGTCGCAGCGCGGCCTCGAAGAGCGCCGGGTCGACCGGGCCGTGGATCTCCAGGCACTCGGCGATCCGGTGGGCGGGGTTGGCCGGGTCCAGCTGCTGGGCGAACCACACTCCGGACTGTCCGGTCGTCAGGGGCCAGGTGACGGCTTGGGTGTCCGACATGGTGTGCTCCGGTTCGTTTCGCAACGGCCGCGCGCTGGGGCGTCGGCGCAGGGGGACATCGCCCTCGGCCGCGCACGGTCCGAGGACGGTATGAGGGGGTGGGAGCAGCCGCCGGCGACGCGGATCATGCTCGGGCGTCACGCTGCCTGAGCGAATGTCACTTCCAGGGCCCGGCGGCTGAACACGGGGTAAAGCATCGAACAACTCACGTCTTCGCGGCTCGTGCGACGGCACGCGTTCCCGGAGGTCAGCGGCCTGCGGCCGAAAAGGCGGGTCGGCGGGGCAGCCTGTTGCGGGTCGTCCCGCCGACCCGGTGTCAGCGCCCTTGCCAGCGCGGCTCGCGCTTCGCCACGAAGGCGCGCGGGCCCTCCTCGGCGTCCTCGCTGTGCATCCGGCGCTCCTCCCAGGGGAACCGGGTGGCGAACGCCTGCTCCAGCGGCATGGTCGCCGCGGCCGCCGCGGCCTGCTTGACGGCCCGCACCGCCAGTGGGGCGCAGCGCAGCACGTCCGCGACCCAGCCGGCCACGCAGGCGTCCAGCTCGGCCGCCGGGACGACCTCGTTGACCAGGCCCAACTCGTAGGCCCGGGCGGCGGTCATCGGGCGGCCGCTGATCAGGTGGCCGAGCGCGACCCGGTACGGCGCCTGCCGGGTCAGTCGGAAGACGCCGCCCGCGCCGGCGATCAGGCCGAGCTTGGCCTCGGGCAGCGCGAAGCTGGCGGTGTCGGCCGCCACGATCACGTCACAGGCGAGGGCGAGTTCGAAGCCGCCGCCGAAGGCGTGGCCGTTGACCCGGGCGATCACCGGCTTGGCGAGCTGGAAGCGCTCGGTGAGCCGGGGCCAGCCGGGCTTGCCGCGGCTGCCGAAGGTCGAGGGGGCGGCGGTGCCGCCCTCGATCCGGGCGGCCAGCTCCTTGAGGTCCTGGCCGGCCGAGAAGGCCCGGTCGCCGGCGCCGGTGAGGACGGCCACCCAGAGGTCGTCGTCGGCCTCGAAGTCGTCCCACACCCGCGCGAGTTCCTCGTGCATGCGCAGGTCCATGGCGTTGCGGCGGTCGGGCCGGTCGAGGGTCACGTGGGCGACCCGGTCGCGCTTCTCGTAGCGGATCCTGGTGAGGTCCATGGTCGGGGGTCCGTTCGGCTCGGGCGCGGTTCGCGGCGCGGGTCGGGGCGCCGCCGCAGTGCGGTCGGGGGGACGTGAGCGCGGTCGTGCCGGAGCGCGGTCAGGCGGTGGTGGGCGGGCGTCCGTGGCGGGCCGCGCAGGCCCGCCCACCGGTCAGGCGTGCGGGTGGGCGGCGGCGGTGAAGCGGCCGACCTTGCCGATGACGTCCTCGCTGTACAGCCGCAGTGACTGCTGCATCGCGAACTCGGCCATGTACTGCTGGAAGAGCCGCGGCGGCTCCTCGGCCAGGTTGAGCATCCGTCGGTTGGTCACCACGGCCGGGCTGTCCAGCCGGTCCAGCGACCGTGCCACGGCGGCGTCCAGCCGGTCGGGCTCGACGACCTCGTCGAGCAGGTACCCGGCGTCCGGCTCGGTGGCGTGGATCCGGCGGCCCCAGAGCACCACCTGGCGCGAGATCCGGCCGCCGGCCAGCCGGCCGAGCCGCAGGTTGCCCGCGCCGGGCACGATGCCCTCCTGGGCCGCGGGCAGGCTGACGTAGGAGTCGCTGGCGGCCAGCACCCGGTCGAAGACCATCAGCAGCTGGGCGCCGCCACCGATCGCGAAGGTGTCCACCGCCGCCACCCAGGGCTTCTCGATCACCGGGGTGTGCCAGGCCCCGGCGTGGTCCACCCGCAGGCCGCGCAGCAGCTTGTTGATGTAGCCGAGCTCGCGCCGCAGCAGGAAGTCGACCAGCGAGATCTGCCCGGCGTGCAGGCTCTTCAGGTTGATGCCCGAGCTGAAGACCCGCCGGCCCTGGTAGCGCGGGTGGGTCATCTCGCCGCCACGCAGCAGGCCCACCGACACGCCCGGGTCGAGCAGCGCGAGGTCGACGGCGGTCTCCATGTCCTCGACGTGCCGGTTGTCCTCGGCGTTGAGGCAGTCGGTGCGCACGATCGTCAGGTGGGCGGCGCTGCCACGGCGCTCCAGGCGCACCGAGCCGAGGTCCAGCTGCCCGGTGCGGCGGAACTCCGGCAGCAGGGCGAGCGCGCGGTCGGTGGGCAGGGCCATCGCGTCGATCAGGTGGCGGCCCGCGGTGGGGGAGCGCAGCACCTCGCGCAGGAAGATGCCCTGGTCGATCTCCAGGCCCTCCTTGTCGGCCTGCAACCGGCCCTGCTCGACGGCCAGTTGCTCGGCGGACGGGACCAGCCCGGGGAAGGCCGCGGCGGCGCCGGCGACCAGCTCGGGCAGCCGCAGGTCGAGGACGTGGTCGGCGGTCAGCTCCCGGTAGACCGCCTCGCCGTGCCGGGTCATGAAGCGGCTGCGCACCGCGCGGGCGAGGTTCTTGGCCTCGCCGGCCCGCTCGCGCTGCTCGGGGGTGCGGTGGGCCGGCTCGGGCAGCGCGGCGAGCAGGTCGGCGGTCCGCTCGGCGGTCTCGGCCACCACCCGGCGGGCGAAGGCGAGGTCGGCGCCGATCGCCGGGGGTGCGTCCGGGGCCGCCGCGCCGGGCGGCAGGGTGGTCACCGCGCCACCTCGCGCAGCGTGCGGTCGCACGCGGCCAGGTGGCGGCCGAGCGCCTCCTCGAAGCTGGTGGTGGTCGCGTCCAGCAGTAGCTGGCGGCGGATCGCCGGGCCCTCGCCGGTGCCGGTGAGGGTCGCGGCGAGGTCGGCGAGCGCGGCGGCCGGGTCCTCGGCGAGCTCGTCCAACAGGCCCAGCGTGACCGCTCGTTCGGCCGTGACCGGGGTGCCCAGCAGCACGGTCCGGCGGGTCGCGGCGACGCCGATCTGGTTGGCCAGCCGGTACAGCGCCATGCCGGGCCAGACGCCGCGCGGGCCGGCGGCCGGCAGCAGGCGGGTGCCGGGGCGGGCGATCCGCAGGTCGGTGGCGAGCAGCGCCTCCAGTGCCACGCCGCCGCAGTCGCCGGTGACCAGGGCCACGGTGGGGGCGTCCAGGCGCTCCAGCCGGCGCAGCGCCCGCTCCCACTTGTTGACCAGCGGGAGCGGTCCGGCGGGGGCGACGGTGGGGGCGCCGGTGACGGTCAGCACGACCGGGGCGTGAGCCTGAGCGTGAGCGTCGGCGTGGGCTGCGGCGTCCTCGGCCCGGTCGCAGAGTGCGTTGAGGGCCGCGACGGTGTCGGGCGACAGCGGCGCACGGCCGTCGAGGTCGAGCTGCAGCTCGGGGGAGTGGTTCATGGTGGTGTCGCCTTACGTGCCGGCCCGGTACGGGCGGGGGGTTCGGTGCGGAGCTGCGGTGCGGTGTGCCGGGCGGTGCGCGCGGCGGCGGCCGGCGCTGGTCACCAACGGACCAGGGCGGTCTCGATGGTGGACCCCGGGCCCATGGTCATCAGCACGCCGTGGTCACCGGGTTCGGCGGTCCGCTCGGCCAGCAGCCGCTGGTAGGAGAAGAGGAACGAGCCGCTGGACAGGTTGCCGTAGTCGCGCAGCACGCTGGTGGTGTGGCGCACGTCGTGCCGGGTCAGGCCGAGGTTGACGCCGACCGCGTCGATCACCTTCTTGCCGCCGGAGTGCACCAGCCAGTGGCCGATGTCGCTGCGCCGCAGCCCGGTGCCGGCCAGCAGCCGGTCGACCACCCGCTCGGCGTGCGCGCCGACCACGTAGGGCACCTGCGGGTCCAGGAAGAAGCTGAACCGGTCCTGGTCCCGGTCCCAGTCGTAGCGCATCGCGTCGATCGCGTCGGTGATGATGTAGCTGGCGAACTTCAGCAGGCTCGGACCGCTCGCCTGCGGCAGCGGGAGCTCCGGCTCGCCGGAGAGCACCGCGAGCGCGGCGGAGCCGTCCCCGAAGAGGCTGTTGACGACCGAGGTGCGCATGGTGCCGTCGAAGACGTAGGCGGCGGAGCAGGCCTCCGCGCAGACCATCACGGCCAGCTTGCCGGGGTGTGCGTGGGCCCAACCGGTCACCGCGTTCAGCGCGTTGAGGCCCGCGTTGCAGCCCATGCCGACCACGTCGAGGCGGCTGGTGTGCGGGTCGATGCCCAGCTCGCGGATGATCAGCGCGCTCAGGCCCGGGGTGAGGAAGCCGGTGGTGGTGACGCAGCAGAGGTAGCCGATGTCGGAGAGGTCGGCGCCGGTCTCCTTCAGGCAGTCCTCGACGGCGCGCACGCCCATGTCGACGGCCTGCGCCTTGTGCTTGGCCAGCAGCTCGCCCTGGACCTCCATGACCCGGGCGCCGTCCGGTCCCTGCGGCGGCAGGGTGAGGAATCGGCGCTCGATGGCGCTGTTGAGGAAAACGGACCTGACCCGCTGGTCCTGAATTCCGAAGATGTCCAGCAGTTCCCGCTGGGAATAGGAGTTGTCGGGGACGGCCGTGCCGACTCCGACCATTCGGGCGAGGGGGGCGGTGGCCATGGTCATCGGTAGGTCCATCCCCAACTTCTGGGCTTGCTCCGCAGCAGCGGCGTGCAGGCACTCATGGATTGTACGGTCTTTCTCGTCGGAGCGGGCCGGTAACGTTTCCTCAATTTCCGGCGGATTGCGCGCGGATGAACTCCGCGAGGCGATCGAGTCCGTCCTCGATCTCCGTCGGGCGCAGGTGGCTGAAGGAGAGCCGCAGCACGTTGCGCGGCGTGGCGTCGGCGTAGAAGTGGTGGATCGGTGTCCAGAGCACCCGGTGCTCGGCGGCGCAGCGCGCCAGCAGGTCGTCACCGGCCGGGAACGGCACGGTGAGCAGCAGGAAGAAGCCGCCCTCCGGCACGTTCCAGCTCACCCCGGGCAGGTCGGCGAACCGCCGCTCCAGCCCGGCCAGGACCCGGGCCAGGTTGCCGCGGTAGGTCTCGGTCTCCCGGGCGTTGGCGGCCCGCAGGCTGTGCCCGTGCGCCAGCAGCTTGCCGCCGATCACGGCCTGCGCGATCGGCGAGGTGTTCACCGTCAGCATGCTCTTGAGCTTGGCCAGCTGGTCGGCGAGCAGCGGCTGCCCGGCCGGTGCGCCGGTCACCCGCTGGTCCGCCAGCACGTAGCCGACCCGGGCCCCGGGCAGGCCGGTCTTGGCGAAGGAGCCCAGGTAGACGACCTGGCCGCCGCGGTCCAGGGCCTTCAGGGTGGGCGGGCCCGCCGGGTCGCCGAACAGCCCGTAGGGGTTGTCCTCCAGCAGCAGCAGGTCCTCGGCGGCGGCGATCGCCAGCAGCCGCTCGCGCTTGGCGCGGTCCAGCCGCACCCCGCTCGGGTTGGCGAAGTCGGGGATCACGTAGCAGGCCCGCGGGTTGCGGCCGGCCGCCCTGGCCCGGCGCACCACGGCCACCAGGTCGTCGAGGTCGATCCCGTCGGCCGCCTCGCGCACCGGCAGCACCGGCAGGTCCACCATCATGGCCGCGCCGTGCACGCCCACGTAGCTCGGGGTGACCGCGAGCAGCACGTCGCGCTCGTCGCGGCGCAGCGCGCGCAGCGTCAGCCAGAGCGCCTCCTGGCAGCCGACGGTGACCACCAGGGCCTGCGGGTCCGCGGTGATGCCCTCGTCCACCCGCAGGTGCTCGGCGATCAGCTCGTGGATGATGCCCTTGGTCCGGCCGTACTGCAGCAGGGTGCGGCGCACCGCGCTCTCGTCGCCGGCCAGACGTTCTGTCAGGTACGCGCGGAAAGCCTCGAAATACCGGGGTACGTCGGCCGGGTCGAAGAACCCCTCGAAGGGGCGTCCGGCAGCCAGCGAAATGGCGTCGGGAAATCTGTGGGCAATCTCGTTGAGGAAGTTCATGGATTCGCTGACCGGTGCGGTCAGCGCTTCATGAAGACCCGTCAGCTCAAGTTCCATGGCCTCGTGCTCTCTGGTCGTGCGGGGAGCAGGTAATCACACTGGCCGCCACAGGACAACTGACGTCCGGTGAGCTGGGGATTGCGTCGAATTACCCACCGGAACGTATGGCGAGTTCATCTTCGGTTCGCTTCTCGGCGATCTTGTGTTCCCGGCCGCAGGTCACTCTCGGACCCGGCGAGTGCAGCCCCGCGGACCGGCACCCCGGTCGCCGGAGGCGGGCCGGACGATGCGCCGCTCCCCACTCGCCCACCACCGCCCGGACGCCGGGGCGGGCAGGCCCGGGAAGCTGCGGTCCGCGGAGCGCCCGACGGACCCCTGCCGCCATCCCACGCATCCCCGCCCTGCGCCCAACACCCCTGCGCCCGTGCGCACCTGAGAGAGGACCAACTCGATGACCAACCCGTTCGACGACGCCGAAGGCACCTTCCTGGTGCTGGTGAACGACGAGGGTCAGCACTCGCTGTGGCCCGCCTTCGCCGAGGTGCCGCAGGGCTGGACCGTCACCCACGGCCCGGCCGGCCGCCAGGACTGCCTGGACCACGTGACCGCCACCTGGACCGACATGCGCCCGGCGAGCCTCGCCCGCGCGATGGCCTGACCGCCCCTCACCCCCCGGGACGCGACTGATGCACCACGCCGAGTGCCACCCCGCCCACTACCGCCTGCGCTGCACCGTCTGCGGGCAGCGCCGACCCGACGACGGGCTGGCACTCGGCTGCCCCGAGCCGCACGCACCGGGCCTGCTGCGCACCGAGTACCAGGACACCGCCTTCACCCCCGACACCGCGCAGCAGGGCGTGTTCCGCTACCACCACTGGCTGCCGGTGCGCCGCACGCTGCCCGGCACCGGCCGCACCGCGGTCCACCGCAGCGAGCGGCTGGCCGCCTCGCTGGGCCTGCGCGAGCTGTGGATCGCCTTCAACGGCTACTGGCCCGAACGCGGCGCCGACCTGACCACCGGCAGCTTCAAGGAGCTGGAAGCGGCCACCGTGCTCGGCCGGATCCCCGAGGACGCCGGCACCCTGGTGGTGACCTCGGCCGGCAACACCGCTGCCGCCTTCGCCGAACTCTGCGCCCGGCACCGGGTCCCGGTGGTGATCGTGGTCCCGGCCAGCGCCCTGCCAAGGCTGCGCACCCGAACCCCGGGCGGCGAGCTCGTCCAGGTGGTCGCGGTCGAGGGGGCCGACTACGCCGACGCCATCGCCCTCGGCGACGCGCTGGCCCAGCAGCCCGGGTTCACCCCCGAGGGCGGGACCAAGAACGTGGGCCGCCGGGACGGGCTGGCCACCGTCCTGCTGGCCGCCGTCGAAGCGATGGGCTCGCTGCCCGACCACTACGTCCAGGCGATCGGCAGCGGTGCCGGCGCACTCGCCGTGCACGAGGCCGCGCTGCGGCTGCGATGTCGCCCCGGCCACGAGAGCGAACCGCTGCCCCGCCTGCTGCTCGCCCAGAACGCCTGCTACGCCCCGGTGCAGCAGGCCTGGCAGACCGGCGAGCGCCCCTGGCTGACCGGCGGCGAGCAGGACCAACGAGCCGCCGCCGAGCGGGCGTTCGCCCCCGAACTGACCAACCGGCGCCCGCCCTACGACCTGCGCGGCGGCCTGCACGAGGTGCTCACCGAGAGCGCGGGCCAGGTCCGCACCGCCGACGCCGCGGCGGCCCGCGCGGCGATGGACGCCTTCCACGACCTGGAGGGCGTCGACATCGAACCGGCCGCCGGCGTCGCGCTCGCCGCACTGCGCGACGCGGTGCGCGAGGGCCGGCTGGCGCCCGACGCCCGGGTCCTGCTCAACATCACCGGAGGTGGCCGGGCCCGGCTGGCCCTGGACCACCGGCTGGTCGGACACGAGCCCGCCCTGCTGGTCCCGCGCGAGGCCGCCCAGCGCCCCGGCGAGGTCGGCGAACTCGCGGCCCGCCTCAGCGCCCGAATCGGCGCGAGCACGGGTGCCGGCGCCGGGGCAGGCCTCGGTGCCGGCTTCGGCTCCCGCGAGCTGCGACCGGCGGTCGTCTGACCATGACCACGCACACCGGGCCGCGCTCGGCCACCCCGCCGACCCAGTGCCCTCCGCAGACCTCGCCCACCGTGACCCCGCGGTTCGGGGAGCTCACGGCCGCCATCCGCGCCGAACTGCGCCCCACCGGCAGCACCGACCCGGTGGCCGCCCGGGTCGCCGCCGCCCTGGCACCCTTCCTGCCGCACCCGGACCTGCTCACCCCCGCCCAGCTGGAGCCCGACCCGCACGCCTACCGCCAGCACCTGCTGCACGTCGAGCCGGACGGCTCCTTCTCGGTGGTCGCCCTGGTCTGGCTGCCCGGCCAGGCCACCCGGATCCACGACCACACCGCCTGGTGCGTGGTCGGCACCTACCTCGGCGCCGAGCAGGAGACCGCCTTCCGGCTCGCCGACCGGGACGGGCGAGCCGTACTGGAGCCGGTCGCCACCACCGTCCTGCCGGCCGGCACGGTCACCCACCTGACCCCGCCCGGCGACATCCACCTGGTGCGCAACGCGACCACCGGCAAGGTCGTCTCGCTGCACGTCTACGGCACCGACGTGAGCGCCCGCGGCACGAGCATCCGCCGGGTCTACGACCTGCCGATCCTTCCGGTCCCGGCCGGCGAGGACCGCCTGGTGGGTGCCGCCGCCCCGTGACGGTGCCCGCGGGTGTCGGCCGGGACACGGAACCGGCGGGCAGTCGCCCGGTCCGTCAGTCGATCGGTCCGTCAGTGGCCCGGTCCATCAGCCGATCGGCCGCACCTGCTGGGCCTGCGGCCCCTTCTGGCCCTGGCCGATCTCGAACTCGACCCGCTGCCCCTCGTCGAGGCCCCGGTAGCCGGAACCCACGATCTCCGAGAAGTGCACGAAGACGTCCGGACCGCCACCGTCCTGCTCGATGAACCCGAACCCCTTCTCCGCGTTGAACCACTTCACCGTGCCCTGGGCCATCTCGTTCTTCCTTCCTCGCTCTGCGCCTGTGACCGGTCGTCGCAGCACGCGCGGTGAGCCAACGAGCCCGGGCGTCCCCGGGATGCGCGGCTGTCCGCCGTCCGTGGAACCGGGGGAGCGGGCGGCACCCCCGTGGCGCTGGGCGGTCAGCCGATCGGCCGTGACCATCGGTGCCCGTTTCGCTGCCCAACGTGACATGATCCCGGTGTACAGCGGTTCGGGTCCGGCAAGGGGAAGACATGGCAGAGCGTCAGCACGGCACGGTGAAGTGGTTCAACGAGGAGAAGGGGTACGGGTTCATCAGCCCGGAGTCCGGCCCCGACCTGTTCGTCCACTTCCGGGCGATCGAGGGGGCGGGCTTCAAGTCGCTGGTGGAGGGGCAGAAGGTCAGCTTCGAGGCCGTCGAGGGCCAGAAGGGGATGCAGGCCGACCGGGTGCGCGTCGAGGACTAGGGCAGCCGAGTCGGGCCGGGCCGCGGTCGGTCCGGCCCGACTGTTGCGGGGCGGAGTCTAGGGGATCCGGCTCGACGAGTTGCAGATTTTTGAAATTCGCGATTCCGTGCGACGGTGCCTGTCCTAGCTTCACGGGCATGGCAGAGACAGATGTTGCACTGAAGGAAGCCATGGCGATCGAGGGCGCCCTGGGGGTGGCGCTGGTCGACTACGGCAGTGGCATGGCACTGGGGCTGCTGGGCGGTGGCCTCGGGCTGGACCTCACGATCGCGGCGGCCGGGAACACGGACCTGGTCCGGGCGAAGCTGCGCACCATGGAGATGCTCGGACTGGACGACGCGATCGAGGACATCCTGGTGACGCTGAGCGGTCAGTACCACGTGATCCGCCCGCTCACCTCGCGCAGCGGCCAGGGACTCTTCCTCTATCTGGCGCTGGACCGGTCCCGGGCGAACCTCGCGATGGCCCGGCACCGGCTCAAGCAGATCGAGACCTCGCTGGAGATGTGATGCACCGTCCGCTCTACGAGGTCAAGGCGGAGTTCTTCCGGATGCTGGGCCATCCCGTGCGGATCAGGGTCCTGGAACTGCTGCAGGGCGGGCCGCTGCCGGTCCGCAGCCTGCTGGCCGACCTGCAGATCGAGCCGTCCAGCCTGTCCCAGCAGCTCGGGGTGCTCAGACGCGCCGGCATCGTGGTCTCCGTCCGCGAGGGCGGCACGGTGCTCTACAGCCTGGCCGGCGCCGACGTCTCGGAGCTGCTCCGCTCCGCCCGTCGGATCCTCACCGTCCTGCTCAGCGGCCGCGAGGAGGTGCTGGCGCAGCTGCGCGACACCGAGGACGGCGTCCCGTTCACCGTGGTGGCGGGGGTGGCCACGGAGCCCGAGCCGCACGAGGAGCGGGGGCGGGCCGGCTGAGACCGGCCGGGCAGTGCCGCTGCGGCCGGGTGGACGCCCGGCCACAGCGGCACAGCCCCGGTGCCGGTCCGGGCCGTCGCCTCGTCACCGAGCGTGATCGTTCGAGGTCGATCGCGCGGACCGCGGTCATCCGAGGAACGAGACGATGCAGCGACCTGGCGGAAAAACCCGGGCATAGTGCTAGAAATGACAACATGGTCGAACAGACCGGCCGATCGCGGATCGTACCCAGAAAGCCACTGATCGCGAGAAACCGTCGGAGCGTCGCCACTCAGGTCTTCGTTCTGGAACTCGTGGTCGTGGTCCTGCTCGTGCTCGGGGCGATCCTGGCGCAGGTCCTGCAGTCGCGGCGGAGCAGCGACACCGAGGCCAAGAACCGGTCGATCGCGGTCGCCGAAACCTTCGCCCATTCCCCCGGCCTGCTCGCCGCGCTCAAATCGCCCGATCCGTCGGCGATTCTCCAGCCGATCACCGAGGCCACCCGCAAAGTCGCCGGTGTCGACTTCATCGTCGTCATGAACGACCAGGGAATCCGTTACACCCACCCGCTGCCGAGCGAGATCGGCCAGCGGTTCGTCGGCACCATCGGCCCCTCCCTGCACGGCCAGGTCTACACCGAGAGTGTGCACGGCCCGCTGGGCCACGAGGTCCAGGCGACCGTCCCGGTCTTCGCCCCCGACGGATCGATACCCGCCCTGGTGTCGGCCGGGCTCCGGGTCAACAACGTCACCGCCGCCGACAACCGGCAGCTGCCGCTGATCCTCGGCACCGGCGCCGCCGCCGTCGTGGTCGCCACCACCGGCACCGCGCTGATCGCCCGCCGGGTGAAGCGCCAGACCCGCGGCATGGACCCGGGCGAGCTGGCCCGGATGTACGAGCACCACAACGCCGTGCTGCACGCGGTCCGCGAGGGCGTGGTCATCGTCGGACAGGACGGGCAGCTGCTGCTGGCCAACGACGAGGCACGCGAACTGCTGGGCCTGCCCGCCCAGGCCGAGGGCCGCCACCTGGGCGACATCGAGGGCCTCACCCCCGAGACCACCGAGCTGCTGCTGTCGGGCCGGGCGGTCACCGACGAACTGCTCCAGGTCGGCGGCCGGCTCATCGCGGTCAACCAGCGGCCGACCGACCCGCACAGCCGCGCCATGGGCACGGTCGCGACCATCCGCGACTCCACCGAGCTGCTCGCCCTCTCCGGCAAGGCCGAGGTGGCCGGCCGGCGCCTCGCCCTGCTGTACGAGGCCGGCGTCGGCATCGGGACCACCCTCGACGTCGAGCGCACCGCCCAGGAGCTGGCCCGGGTCGCGGTGCCCGGCTTCGCCGACTTTGTCACCGTCGACCTCGCCGACCCGGTGCTGCAGGGCGACGAGCCCACCGGCGGCGCCGTGAACCTGCGCCGCACCGCCGTCCACGGCATCCGTGACGACCACCCGTTCTACCCGCGCGGCCGGCTGACCGCCTTCATCCCGTCCTCCCCGATGGCCCGCGGTTTCGACAGCGGCCGCTCGCAGGTCCTCCCCGACCTGGCGGTCGCGCACGGCTGGCAGGCCCAGGACCCGGAGTGGGCCGGGCACATCATGGACTTCGGCGTCCACACGCTGATCACCACCCCGCTGAAGGCCCGCGGCATCATCCTGGGCGTCGTCAACTTCTGGCGGTCGCAGAAGCCCGAGCCGTTCGACGACGACGACCGCTCGCTGGCCGAGGAACTGGTCGCGCGGGCCGCCGTCAGCATCGACAACGCCCGCCGCTACACCCGCGAGCACGCCATGGCCGTGACCCTGCAGCGCAGCCTGCTGCCGCGCGCCCTGCCCGAGCAGAGCGCGCTGCAGGTCGCCCACCGGTACCTGCCCGCGCAGTCCGGCGTGAGCGGCGACTGGTTCGACGTGATCCCGCTGCCCGGCAGCCGGGTCGCCCTGGTGGTGGGCGACGTGGTCGGCCACGGGCTGCACGCCGCCGCCACCATGGGCCGGCTGCGCACCGCCGTGCACAACTTCTCCGCCCTGGACGTGCCGCCCGACGAACTGCTCGGCTACCTCGACGAACTGGTCAACCGGATCGACCAGGAGGAGGCCGACAGCGGTGCCGGCACCGGCGTCACCGGTGCCACCTGCCTGTACGCGATCTACGACCCGACCTCCCGGCTCTGCACCATCGCGACTGCCGGCCACCCGCCGCCCGCACTGGTCGAGCCCGACGGCACGGTCGTCTTCCCGGACCTGCCGACCGGCCCACCGCTCGGCGCCAGCGGGATGCCGTACGAGACCACCCAGGTGCAGCTGGCCGAGGGCACCCAGATCGTGCTCTACACCGACGGCCTGATCGAGGAGCGCACCCGGGACTTCGACGTCGGCATGGACCTGCTGCGCACGGCGCTCTCGCACCGCGACCGCGGGCCGGAGGAGAACTGCCGGGCGGTGCTGGACGCGTTGCTGCCGGAGCACCCGCAGGACGACGTGGCCCTGCTGATCGCCAGGACCAGGGTGCTCGGCCCGGACCGGGTCGCCGAGTGCGACGTGCGCTCCGACCCGGCCGCCGTCGCCGACATCCGCGCGTGGAGCGCCGCGACGCTGGACGAGTGGGGCCTGGAAGAGCTGTCCTTCGCCACCGAGCTGGCCCTGAGCGAGCTGGTCACCAACGCCATCCGCTACGGCTCGGAGCCGGTGCGGGTCCGGCTGCTGCGCGACCGCAGCCTGATCCTGGAGGTCTCCGACGGCAGCAACACCTCACCGCACCTGACGTATGCGGCGAGCACCGACGAGGGCGGGCGCGGCCTGTTCCTGGTGGCCCAGCTCACCGAGCACTGGGGCACCCGCTACACCCCGCACGGCAAGGTCATCTGGGCGGAACAGGCCTTCCCCGCCTCGGTCCGCAGCCTGGGGCCGCAACGGCACGAACCCCCGCACGCCGTTCCGCTGCCGTCTTCGTGAGCCTCAGGCCCAGAAGTCGTCCGTGGTCCGCAGATCCTCGACGCACTCGTCGAGGTCGGTGATCTTCTCGCCGACGATGCGGAACACGATGCCGCCCATCGTGTCCAGCCGCTTGCCGGCCCGCTCGCCGCCGAACCGGTGCACCGCCATCACGTGACCGCGACCGTCGACCAACAGGTGCTGCATCCGGACCCAGAAGGTCCCGTTCGTCTCCGCCGCGAGCTCGCCGTAGTAGCCGAGCACCGCGTCCACGCCCTTGAAGTCGCCGGACAGCTTGTGGCTCCCCGGGACGTGTTGCGTGCAGTCGGTCGTCATCATGCCTCTGAGGGTCTCCATGTCACCCCGGGAGAACGCCTCGTACCCCTTGCGGATCAGCGCGGCATGTGGGTGTTCAGCCATGACCTTTCGCCGCCTTCCTGGCTTCCCGGCTTCCTGGACGAGCAGGGACTCGGGCTTGCTGATGAGACCCACCCTGTCACCGGCCACCCGGCCGGTCCACCCGGGGCACCTCGGGAGCCGACAGCACTCAGCCGACGACCAGGCGTTGCCGTCCGTCGATGAGTTCGCGCACGGCGTCCAGGTGGCCGGCGTGGGTGGCCGTCTCGGTGATCATGTGCAGGACGACCTCGCGCAGGTTGTCGTACCGCCAGTCACCGAAGAACTCCGGCCACCAACCGGGGGCCGCGTCCAGGTCGGCACCGGCCAGGAAGGCGTCCGCGAGCTCGCACTCCCGGCGGTAGCGGGCGAAGACCTCCGCGGCACTCAGCTCCGGAGCGGGCTGCCACGCGTCCTCCTCGGACCCGAGGATCTCCTCGATCGCCGCCTCGTCGCCGGCCGCGACCGCCCGGAACCAGAACTTCTCGTCGTCCACCGCGAGATGGTGCACCAGCCCGAGGCACGTCCACCCGGACGGCAGCACCGGGCGCCGCAGCGCCTCCTCGTCCAGGCCCTCCAGGATGCCCAGGACGTGCGCGCGCTTGCTGGTCAGGACGCCGAGCAGCGTCGTCAGTTCAGTGTCAGTCATGGGCCGGACGGTATCCGGG
This sequence comes from Kitasatospora sp. LaBMicrA B282, assembly GCF_050325825.1. NCBI lineage: Bacteria > Bacillati > Actinomycetota > Actinomycetes > Kitasatosporales > Streptomycetaceae > Kitasatospora > Kitasatospora sp. LaBMicrA B282. Next base: position 83,295 of record NZ_JBNQTI010000005.1, on the reverse strand, counting down.
CCCACTGACAGCCGCCGAGGTATCGATCGGAGCACACCGGGAGTCACGCCCCCTCTCATCCCGCGGCGCCGGCTGCCCGGGCTGGGCTCTGGCGGGCCTGGGGGTAGTGGCGGGCCATGAACTCGGCGGTGATCTCCAGCTGCCTCAGCATGCCCTCGGTCTGTTCCGGGGTGGCCCGGGTGCTGTGGCCGGCCAGGGCGCTGCTGCCGGTCTTGAGGTAGACGGGTGAGGCGACACGGACGAAGTCGGGGGCCTCGTAGGTGCGGATGAAACCGCCGGAGGTCCTGGTGTTGTCCACGTGCACGTCGAGGGGGATCCGCACCGACTGGCGCAGCGCGGCGATGATCGGCAGGGTCAGGTCCCGCACCGGGTTGAGGCTGTCGGCGCCCAGTCGCTCCAGCACCTGGGCGGCGGCGCCGTTGCCGAGACCGCAGTGTGCGGAGACCTTCAGGTGGACGTCCGCCGGGATCTCGCCCGCCTCCCGCAGCCGCCCCAGCACCGCCAGCAGGCCCTCGTCGTGCAGGATGAAGCCGCGCACCCCCACCTCCAGCGCGCGCCGCACGTCCTCCAGCGCCCGGACCAACTGCTCCTGGCCGCGCAGTCGGTAGCCGACCCGGGCGCCCTCGGGGGTCTGCACGGTGGCGCCGATGTCGTAGACGGCGCGCGGGCCGACGGACATGAGGATCTGCGCCCCGTACTCGTGCCCGAGGGCGACGTAGTCGCGGACCTCGTCGAGGGTGTGCCGGCTCAGGCCGAAGGTCTCGGTGATCCGGTTGACGGTGAACCCGCGCTTCCGGCTCTCGGACAGCAGGGTCTCGACGGCTCGGACGGTGTTGACGGTGGGGGCCTCGATGCGCCAGTGGCAGCCGTCGGCGAAGGTTGCGCCCGACACCAGGGTGTTGGTGTCCGGGTCGCGGTCGGGCACCCCGAACCCGCGCAGCCATTCCCGGCTCTGCTCGAAGAACATCCCATCCCCTGTTCTGTGCCGCACTGTTGCCCGTACCTGGTGGCCGGTACCTGCCACCCTGCGGATGGAACACGATGCAGGCATCGGCCGGAGCGGATCCGGTCGAAACCACCCGGAAGACGGAATCGGGGCAGCCGAGCCAGGTGGGTGGGCCACGAGGGGCGATCGGGAGCCCGACGCCGCCCGTCCGTGGCCCGCACTACCGGTCTCCGCGGGAAGGCGACCTCGACCGCACCCGCCGGGCGCAGGCCGGTGCCGGCGCGGACACCCAACTCGTCCCGCCGCCTTGTCCACCGACGCGAACCCGAGCTGATCGTCCGGGCCTACCCCACCGGTGGGCCGGGTGATCCGCGCCGCGGCAGTGCCAGGGAACGGTGCACCACCATTCGCCCCGAGTGCCCGTCCGGCGGCGGGCGGGTGCGCAGGTCAGTGGGGTCGGGCGGGGGCGAGCACGACGATGTCGTCCTCGTTCAGGCTGCCGGCGACCACCGTTCCGTGGTGCTCGGCGACGCTGGTGAGGAAGCCGTACGAGCCGTCGTCCGTGCGCAGGTCGTGGACCGGGCGGCCGGCGAGGTCGAAGGCCATCGCCCAGGTGACGGGGGTGGGCTTGGGGCGCACCACCTCGGGCAGGTTCCACAGCAGGACGCGCAGGAAGCCGGCCCGGGGGAGCAGCCGGTCGAGCAGCGCGTTGCGGGGCGCGGCGATCGCCACCCAGAGCAGCCCGTCGCTGCCGAGGCTCATGTTGTCGGGCAGGCCGGGGAGGTTCTCGACGAACGGCTCCATGGTGCCGGCCTTCGGGCCGGTGAGCCGGAAGGTGCTGACCCGGTACCCGGCGGTCTCGGCCACGAGCAGGTACGAGGCGTCGGGGGCGAGCACCAGGCCGTTGGCGAACTTGAGGTCGTCGCGCAGCACGGTGACGGTGCCGTCCGGGTCGCGTCGGACGAGCATGCCGGTGCAGGAGTGCTCGACGATGTCGCCGAGGTAGTGCTCGACGTCCCAGCGGCGGGTGGACACGGTGAACCAGATGGTGCCGTCGGGGCCCTCGACCACGTTGCTGGCGAAGACCAGGGGCCGGCCCGCGACGGTGTCCACGAGGACCTGGACCGTGCCGTCGGCGGACAGGCGCAGCAGGCCCCGGTCGTGGTCGCAGACCAGGACGCTGCCGTCGGTGGAGGGTTGGAGTCCCAGCGGCCGGCCTCCGGTGTTGCCCAGCAGGGTGCGGGCGCCGGTGGCGAGGTCGATGCGGATGACGCTGCCGTCACCGAGGCCGGCGAGGACGCGGCCCTCGCCGTCGAAGATCACGTCCTCGGGGCCGTGGCCGCCGGTCGCCACCCGCCGGGCCACCGAGAGGCGACCCGTGGCGGGGGTCCGCCCCTCGTCGGCGGGAGCCGGGGGCGGGGTCCAGCGGCGGGGCGAGATGAGGCGGCGGGTCATCGTCACGGGGGGCTCCCTGGCTGGGTGTTGGCGACGTCACGGCGGGGCGGCCGCCGTCAGCCGGCGTCCCGCACCTGGCAGGTGAGTCGGGCGGTGCACACGCGCTTGCCCGTCGCGTCGGTGATGACGATCTCGTAGGTCGCCGAGGTGCGACCGAGGTGGGCGGCGGTGGCGACCCCGGTCAGCAGGCCGGAGCGGGCGCCGCGGTGGTGGGTGCAGTTGAGGTCGACGCCGACGGGGTACCGGGTCGGGCCGCCGTGCAGGGCCGCCGCCGTCGAGCCGAGGGTCTCGGCGAGGATGGCCGAGGCGCCGCCGTGGAGGAGGCCGTAGGGCTGGGTGTTGCCCTCGACGGGGAGCGTGCCGACGACGCGCTCGGCTGAGGCCTGGAGGATCCGGATGCCCATGCGGTCGCAGAGCGGGCCGGTGGTGAAGAGCACGGGCAGGTCGATGCCCGCGGCGGCCCACTCGTCCAGGGTCGGCTGGGGGAACACGGTCGTGGTCTGCTCGGGCATGCGCGTCGGGCTCCGGGGCTCGCGGAAAAGCTACAGGCTTGTAGCTTCAGTACCGTAGCTTCAGCCGTATCGCTTTGCCAAGGCTAGAATCCGGGGCATGGCCCGAGCGCAGCGCACCCCCAAGCGGCCCTACGCTCCGCGGCTGCCACCCGCCGAGCGCCACGAGCAACTGCTCGACGCCGCACTGGAGATCATCAACACCGACGGCGTGTCCGCCGTGTCCGTCGACGCGGTCGCCCGCCTCGCCGGCGTCACCCGCCCGGTGGTCTACGGCCTCTTCACCGACTCCGACCACATCCTCTGCGACCTGCTCGAACGCGAAGGGGCACGCGCCCTCGCCCAGCTCGTCGCGGTCATCCCGACCGAGCTGACCGACGCCGACACGGCCGACCCCACCGACGCCTTCACCGGCGTCGCCCGCGGCTTCTTCGACGCCGTCCTCGCCAACCCGGCGCGCTGGCGCGCCATCCTGCTGCCCGTCGACACCTCACCGGCGCCGGTGCGCCGGTACAAGGAGAGCGTCGACGCCACCGTCCGCGCGCGCTTCGCCGAGATCACCCGACGCTTCCTCCGGGACCGCCCCGGCACCGAGACCGTCGACGTCGAACTCCTCGCCCACCTCCTGCTCACCACGCTCGAGGACGGCGGCCGGCTGCTGCTGCACGACCCCGTCACCTACCCGCCGGAGCGGCTCACCGACCTGGCGCGCTTCCTGATCGAGACCTTCGTCCGCCGCTACCCCCGCGCCACGGCGTGACGCCCGCGGGGAGCCGTCACGCCTTGCGCGGCACGTCGGTGCGGGTCACGTCGGTGCGGGTCACGTCCGTGCGGATCACGTCCGTGCGGATCACGTCCATGAAGGCGCTGACCGAGAACTCCGCGTTCCCCACCCCGGGCCTGCCGTAGCCGGGCGGGACGGGGAGGGCGTAGTGCTCGAAGGTGTCGCGCCAGGCCCGCAGCAGCTTCACGAAGTACTCCAGCGGCGGCCCGTCCTGGCGGCCGAGGTTGCTGGTGGGCTCCGGGCACCAGGTGGTGAACCGGGGGACCACGCCGCGGCGCATGAAGAAGTCCAGGCCCTCGGTGGTCGAGGCGATCGCACGGTCGATGTCGGTGAAGCCGTGCGGGCGCGCCATCTCGACGCCGCCGACGAAGTTGGGGATGACGTGGGTCGGGCCGAACACCTCCGCGGCGTCCAGGATGCGCTTGACCCACTCGTCCCGACCGACGTATCGGTCCTTGCCCGGGCAGATCCAGTTGAACAGCTCGGCGTCCCAGACCTCGTAGTTCGGGTGGTAGATGCGATAGCCGGCGTCGTGCAGCATCTTCACCTCGTCCAGCGGCAGCGCCTGGACGACGGCCTTGGGGATCCAGCGGCCCGGGAACCGGGACTCGATGGCCTCGGCGAAGCGAGCGTAGAACTCGCCCTCGCGCATGCCGTCCAGCTTGCGGGTGATCGAGCCGCCGGTGACGGTGTAGGCCTTCGTCACCTCGTCGTGCGCGTTGATCAGCGTCATCGCCTCGACGATGTCGTCGATCTCCTTGACGGCCGTGTACTCCCGGCCGTTGGCCCGCTGCTGACGGAAGTTCTCGTTCAGGTCGCAGAACCGGCACTCCTCGTCCCGGCCCCAGTACTGGCACAGCCGGTAGACGGTGAGGTAGACCAGGTACCCCCACTCGATCGCCGGGGCGATCTCGCTGATCTTCCGCCCCGAGGACAGCACCTGCCCGTAGTAGGCGGGGATCGGCGGGAACTCCAGGTCCGCCAGGTACCGGCCCTCGCAGCTCAGCGTGAGCTTCCCGTCCCGCAGCTCCACCCGGTACGGGCTGTCCGGTGCAACCCGCGTCGAGACCACGGTCCGCCGCAGGTCGTAGGGGCCACCGGTCATCCGGATCTCCTCCGGCGCGCGGAACGCGGCGTGATCGGCCATCTCGGCGACCGGCACCAGGTCGAAGGTGAAGATGAAGTAGTCCTTCGGCTTGTAGCCGCTGGCCACCCGCAGGGCGTCCGGGCTGAACGCCAGCCCCTGGCGCAGGATGTCCTGCTTGACCACGGCCTCGGGCGGCAGGTCCGGGAAGGCGGCCATCATGCGTTCCAACTCGCGCGTCGTCGCCGAGCCGTCCACCGTGTCCTCGACAGCCATCCTCGACCTCGCCTTCCACCTGTTCCGGCTGGGACTCGACTATCCCACGGCGTCCGGCCGGCGGAGCGAGGGAGGTGACCGCGGACGGGTCGTGCCCCCCGCCCTCCCCGCTCCGCCGCTCCGCCGCGCGTCATCGTGCCCGTACCGCTCCACGAGGCGTGACCGCGGGCATGATGGCGGTCATGACCCACACCGCCCGCCGCATGTTCGAGCTCCTGGAGCCGATCTGCCTGGTCACCTTCTTCGCCGACGAGTGCAACGAGGAGCTGGCCGCGCTCGGCCACCGCACCTACTGGGACGGCTACTTCGCCAGCCGCGCCGCGCCGCTGGGGCGGGTGCCGGCGCAGGTCGTGCACGCGGCCTTCTACAGCTTCGCCGACGGGGAGGCCGCCCGGCACATCCCGAGCGCGTGGGAGACGATCCCGCCCGAGGCGTCGCTCGCCGCGCGGGAGCGGGGGAGTGCGGCCTCGGTGCGGCGGATCCTCGGCGACGAACTGGCCCGCTCCCCGGGCCTGCTGCGCGCCGCCGACCTGACCACCAAGGCCGCGACGGGCGCGCCGATGGACGGCCGGGTGATGTACGCCGGGATGCGCACCGTGGCGGTGCCGAGCGACCCGGTCGCCCGGCTGTGGCACTCCGCGACCATGTTGCGGGAGCACCGTGGTGACGGGCACGTCGCGGCTCTCCTCGGTGCGCGCATCGGCGGCACGCAGGCCCACGTGCTGGAGGCGCTGGCGCAGGGCATCCACCCGCCGGAGTCGTTCGGGCGCCTCCACCACCTGCCGAAACTCCGGCTGGCCGCGGTCATGGCCGGCCTGCGCGAGCGCGGGCTGGTCGACGCCGACGGCCGGTTCACCGAGGCGGGCCGCGAGCTCAAGCAACGCATCGAGGCGCTCACCGACGAACTCGCCGCCCCGCCGTACGACGCGCTGTCGCCCGCCGAGCTCGACGAACTGGTCACCGAGCTCGAACCCATCACCGCGAAGCTCGTGGCCGCAGGGTCGCGGTGACGAGCTGCGCCTGACGGGGGCGCGGAATCGCTCGACGGACGGCGGGGCCGGCCGGCGGTCCGAGTATTTGACCCACAGGACAAATACTCACTACGGTAGGGCCATGGGCAGGCCGAAGAGCTTCGAACCGGACGTGGTCATCGCGCAGGCGATGGAGACGTTCTGGACCAACGGCTATGCCGGCACGTCCCCCGCCGACCTCGCCGAGGCGACCGGCGTGGCCAAGGGCAGCCTCTACCACTCCTTCGGCTCCAAGCGGGAGTTGTTCACCAAGGCGTTGGACCGCTACGGCCGGATGGGGGCGGAGGTGACCGAGGAGTTCCTCGCGCAGCCGGGTACCGCCAAGGAGCGGATCCGCGCCTACTTCGTGCTGCTCGTGGACATGGACCTGGACGGGCCGGTCCGGCGCGGGTGCCTGGCGCAGAACACGGTCGAGGAGTTCGGTGGGCGGGATGCGGAGGTCACCCGCAAGGTGCACCGCATCGAGGAGCGCATGATCGAGCTGTTCGCGGCCCGCATCGCGCAGGGGCAGCGGGACGGTGACGTCGACCGGGACGTCGACGTCAGGGCGCAGGCACTCTTCCTCCAGACCACCCTGGCGGGGCTGCGGGTCATGGCCAAGACGTTCGACCGGCCGGTCCTGCTGCAGATCATCGACACGGCCCTGGCGGGTCTCTGAGGCTCGACGCCTCGTCCGGTCGTCCGGCGGCTTTTCGCGCCCTCATTTTAGACCTCTAGTTCAAGAATCAGTCATCCACGAAGGGGAGATCATGGACCTCGGCATCAGCGGAAGGACCGCGCTGGTCACCGGAGCGAGTCGTGGCATCGGCCTCGCGATCGCACAGACCCTCGCCGCGGAGGGCGTCCGGGTGGTGGGTGCCGCCCGGACCGTCACCCCCGAGCTGGAGAAGGTCGCCGCCGCGGCCGTCTCCGTCGACCTGAGCACCCGCGACGGCGCGCGGTCGATCGTCGACCGGACGCTCGCCACGGTCGGCGGGATCGACTTCCTGGTCAACAACGTCGGCGCGGGCGACCCGGACGGGCTGTCCCTCGGCGGGTTCCTGGACGTCGACGACGAGCAGTGGCAGACGATCTTCGACCTCAACCTGTTCAGCGCGGTGTGGACCACCAAGGCGGCGCTGCCGAGCATCCTGGAACGCCAGGGCGCGATCGTGAACATCTCCTCGATCAACGCCCGGATGCCCAGCGGCTCGCCGGTCGGATACGCCGAGGCCAAGGCGGCGCTCACCCAGTTCGGGAAGCGGCTCAGCGAGGAGCTGGCGCCGCGCGGCGTCCGCGTGAACACCGTCTCCCCGGGCGTCGTCGCCAGCCCGCTGTGGACCGACCCGGAGGGATTCGGTGGCAGGGTGGCCGCCGCGTCCGGAGTGGGCCACGACGAGCTGCTCGCAAGCCTGCCAGGGCAGTTCGGCGTCGCCTCGGGGCGCCTCAGCGAGCCCGCGGAGGTGGCGGACCTGGTCGCCTTCCTGCTGTCCGACCGTGCCGCCAACATCCACGGCGCCGACCACGTCATCGACGGCGGCACCCTCAAGACCGCCTGACCGGGGGCTGGTTGGCCAACCGGACGCGACTGCGGCCCTGTCCCACAACGCCTTCCTCCGCCACAGAGCGGGTTGGGGGGGCTGACCAGTGCCGACGCCCGTTCGCCTTTACAGATCCAGGACGACCTCCGTGGTCGGTCTGCTGCAGCAGATCAGGACCTCGTCGGGCTCGGGGGCTTCGAGCGGCTCGGCGACGTAGTCGACCCCGCCGGAGACGAGCGGCGTCACGCAGGTGTGGCAGACGCCGGTGCGGCACGACCACCGGGTGGGGATGTCGCACGCCTCGGCGAGGGTGAGCAGCGAGTCCTGCTCCTGGGGCCAGGGGGTGGTGATGCCGCTGCGGGCGAAGGTCACCAGTGGGCCGGTGCCCGGTGCTCCCGCGGGTGGGTGGGGGCGGACCGCGCTCACCGAGGTCACGCCCGGGTTGACCGGGGGCAGGGCGCTGAAGAGTTCCCGGTGGATCCGCTCGGGTGCCAGGCCGTGCGTGGTCAGGTGTTCGGTGAGGGCGTCCATGAAGCCGGCCGGCCCGCACAGGTAGGCGTCGGCGTCCTGGGGGACGCCCATGTCGGCCAGGGCTTTCGCAGTCAGGCGCCCCGCAGTGACGTGGGGTGGCAGGCCGGGCCCGGCAGCGGTGTAGCGCACGTGCTCGTGGGCGTCGGGGAGTTGTCCGAGCAGCGCGTGCGCCTCGTCGGCGAAGGCGTGCTGGGCTCGTCCGCGGGCCGTGTGGATCCACCACACCGGACGCGGGTCCCGCGTGGCGGCCAGCTGCGCCAGCATGGCCAGCACGGGGGTGACTCCGATGCCCGCCGAGAGCAGGACGACCGGCCTGCTCCCGGCCTCCAGCACGAAGCTGCCGCGGGGGCTCGCGACGTCGACGACGTCGCCCGCCCGCAGCGTCGCGTGGATCCAGCCGCTGACCAGCCCGTGCGGTTCCCGCTTGACGCTGATCCGGTAGGCGTCCGCTCCCGGCGGCGAGGAGAGTGAGTAACTGCGCACGGCCGGCGCCTCGTTGCCGGGCCGGACACGGACGGAGAGGAACTGCCCGGCCTGCGCCGGGGGCAGGGTGCTGCCGTCCGTGCTCACCAAGTTGATCGAGGAGACGGTGGTGGTCTCCTGGACGATCGACGCGACGCGCATGGGTCTGAAGCCCGGCCAGCCGCTGGGCCGGGCGGGTTCGGGGCGCTCGAGCAGTTCCCTGAACGACTGCTGCCACCCCGGGCTGAGCGCAGGGACGTTCAGGGCCCGGCGCAGGGTGTCGGGGTCCCGGCCGGGAAGGTAGAGCAGGGCGTCGGTGGCGGCCACGCTCAGCTGCTCGGGGCCCTTGCCGAGGAGGACGATCTCGTCCCCTGCCTGCACCCGGCCCTCGGTCAGCACGCGCAGGTAGAAGCCGGGACGGTGGTGCGAGACCAGTAGTGAGGCCATGTCGGCTCGCCCGAGGCGCATGCCGACGCGGTAGCAGGTGACGCGGGGCTGGGTGACCTCGAACTCGGCCTCGCCGACCCGGTAGCGGTCCCCGATGCACACCTCGTCGTCGGGCAGGCCGTCGACGGTGAAGTTCTCACCGAAGGTGCCGAAGGTCAGGTCGTCGCGGCCGAGCGTCCTGGTCCAGTAGGTGTAGGACTGGGCCTGGTAGACCAGTACGGCCCTGATCTCGCCGCCGTGCCCGCCGAGATCGCCCTGACCATCACCCTCGATGTTGAGGCGGCGCACCATCCGCGGGCCCGACACCGGGGACTTCCAGATCCCGGTACGGACGCTCCGACCCTGCCAGGTGACATCGGCGGGCAGGCCCACGTTGACCGACAGCAGCGTCCCCATCATGGTCTCCTACGTGATGCGACCGGCCCGGATCCTCCAAGTTTTCCACGCTCGTGATCGCCCGAGCCGGTGGAGCCCATTGGCCTTTTCGTGTCTTGGCATCGCAACTGCGAATATCATCGGTGGACCACTCGCGAAAGGCCAAGCTGTGCGCACCGCGCTCTTCGTGACCTGCCTGAACGACGCGCTCTTCCCGCGGTCAGGACAGGCCGCCGTCACCCTGCTGCGTCGGCTCGGGGTGGAGGTGGAGTTCCCGCCCGGGCAGAGCTGCTGCGGGCAGCTGCACTGGAACACCGGCTACCGCGCCGAGACCGCCCGCCTCGCCCGGCACTTCGTGGACGTCTTCGGTGGGTACGACGCCATCGTCGTCCCGTCCGCCTCCTGCGGCGGGATGCCGGCCGAGGCGTACGAACGCGTTGCCGAGACCGTCGGCGACACGGGCCTGGCCCGCGCCGTGCGTGAGCTCGCTCCCCGGGTCCACGAACTGACGACGTTCCTGACGGATGCGCTCGGCGTCGAGGACGTCGGAGCGTACTTCCCGCACCGAGTCACCTACCACCCCACCTGCCACAGCCTGCGTGCTGCTCCGGTCGGTGACCGACCGTACCGTCTGCTGCGGGCCGTGGCCGGGATCGAGTTCGTCGAACTCCCCGCGCAGGAGGAGTGCTGCGGATTCGGCGGCACGTTCTCGGTGAAGAACCCGGCCGTCTCCGGGGCGATGAACGCCGACAAGGCCCGCCACGTCCTGGAGACCGGCGCGAGCGTGCTCGCCGCCGTCGACAACTCCTGCCTCATGAACATCGGCGGCCGCCTCACCAAGGACGGGCACGCCGTCCGCACCATGCACCTGGTGGAGATCCTGGCCCGCACCCCCGCGGACGGTCCGGTCGACGACCTTCCCCGCTCGACGCCGGAGCCGGCCCGATGAGCCGCACCTTCGTGGGCTGGCCCGCCTTCCCGCAGGCCGCTGCCGCCGCCACCCGTGACGAGCAGCTGCGCGCCAACGTCGCGCGCGCCACGGGCACCATCCGCGCGAAGCGGGCCAAGCTCGTCGCCGAGCGACCCGACTGGGAAGAGCTGCGCGATGCCGCCGCCGCGCTCAAGGACGACGTCCTGGCGCACCTCGACACCTACCTGCTCCAGGTCGAGGAGCAGGTGACCGCCGCCGGCGGCACTGTCCACTGGGCGCGCGACGCCGCCGAGGCGAACCGGATCGTCACCGACCTGGTGCTCGCCACCGGAGAGCGCGAGATCGTCAAGGTCAAGTCCATGCTCACCGAGGAGATCGGCCTCGACAACGCCTTGGCGGTCGCCGGGGTCGACGCCCGGGAGACCGACCTGGCAGCCGCCATCGTGCAGCTCGGCGACGATCTGCCCTCCCACGTCGTGGTGCCCGCGCTGCACCGCAACCGGGCCGAGATCCGCGACATCTTCGTCCGGGAGATGGGTCGCCACGGCCGGCCCGCCCCCGAGGGCCTGAGCGACGACCCGCAGCAGCTGGCCGAGGCCGCCCGCCTGCACATGCGGGAGAAGTTCCTCAAGGCCAAGGTCGCCGTCAGCGGCGCCAACTTCCTGGTCGCCGAGACCGGCACCGCCGTCGTGGTCGAGTCCGAGGGGAACGGGCGGATGTGCCTGACCCTGGCCGACACCCTCATCTCCGTCGTGGGGCTGGAGAAGGTGGTACCGACCTGGCGCGACCTGGAGGTCTTCCTGCAGCTGCTGGCCCGCAACGCCACCGGCGAGCGGATGTCCCCGTACACCACCACCTGGACCGGAACCACCCCGGGCGACGGCCCGCAGACCTTCCACCTGGTCCTGGTCGACAACGGCCGAACCCGCGCCCTCGCCGACGAGGTCGGGCGCCAGGCCCTGCGCTGCATCCGCTGCGGCGCCTGCATGAACATCTGCCCCGTCTACGAACGCACCGGCGGCCAGAGCTACGGCTCGGTCTATCCGGGCCCCATCGGAGCGATCCTCAATCCGCTGCTCAAGGGCCCCGACGACGCCCAGACCGCCTCCCTGCCCTACGCCTCCTCGCTCTGCGGCGCCTGCAACGACGTCTGCCCCGTGCGCATCCGCTTCACCGACGTCCTGCTGGAACTGCGCCACCAGGTCGCGGAGGGCGATGCCAGGATCAAGCACCCCGGCGAGAAGGCCGCCCTGCGGGCCGTCGGCGCAGTGATGGAGCACCCCGCCGCATGGAACACGGCTGTCCGGGCGACGGGCAGGGCACGCCCGCTGGTGCCGAAGAAGCTGCCCGGGCCACTCGGCGGCTGGACCGACAGCCGCGCGGTCCCCGACATCCCCAAGGAGTCCTTCCGGGCTTGGTGGAAGCGCACGGACGGAGGCACCAAGTGACCAGCGCCCGTGACGAGATCCTGGCCCGGATCCGGACCGCCACCGCTGCGCTGCCCACGGATCCGGTTCCGGTGCCGCGCGCCTACCTGCGCACCGCTCCCGGGACCGATCCCGGTGACCGCAGTGCGGTGCTGGCCCTCTTCGCCGAGCGGCTGGCGGAGTACGGTGCCGCCGTCCACCACACCACCACCGCCGAGGTGGCCTCGACCCTCGCCGCAACGCTGCCCCGCGGGCCGGTCCTGGTACCTGCGGGTTTTCCCGGCACGTGGCTGGGGGAGTGGACCGGCGCAGCCGTGGCCGACGAGCCGCCACTTCCCGACACCCGACTCGACACGCTGGAAGCGGTGTTGACGACCTGCGCGGTGGGCATCGCGGACTCGGGCACCCTCGTGCTGGACGCCGGCCCCGGTCAGGGTCGGCGTGCCGCCACGCTGCTGCCCGACTGGCACGTGTGTGTGGTCACCGCCGACCAGGTGGTCTCATCCCTGCCGGAGGCCGTGCAGCGCCTTGACCCTCGACGGCCGCTGACCTGGATCAGCGGCCCCTCCGCGACGGCCGACATCGAGATGATCCGTGTCCAGGGCGTTCATGGCCCCCGGCGCCTGACCGTCCTGCTGGTCGGTCCTCGACGCACCTGATCGCCAGGTTCTGACTGCCCATCAGCCAGTCGATTCTCCAGCGGCCCGAGCCCCGAGGCGCAGCTGCGGTACGGCAGGATGGAGTCCGCCGCCGGCGGTTCCGGAGGTCCACATCCGGCAGGTGCCCGGACAGCCGGCATAAGCAGGTGCGAGGATGGGCGGCACTGTGACGACCCGGCAGATCCGCATGCTGCGCGCCGTGGTCTTCGCCACCCTGTGCGTGGCGTTGGCCGCCGCGGCGCACGTCAGCATGTCCGGGGCCGTGGCGCCCGGTCCGGTGCTGGCCGGGGCGTTCGCCGCGACGGTGGGCGCGACCTGGCTGCTGGCCGGGCAGCGGCGCGGGGCGGTGGTGATCGGTGGGTGGATGGTCTGCCTGCAGGCGGCACTGCACCTGCTGTTCGAGGCCACCGCGCGGGTGCCCGCCGGGCCGGTCCAAGGTCTGCGCGGCACACCCGATTGGGTGAACCTGCTGCTCTGCACCCCCGGCGGGGCCAACCCGCCCGGGATGACCCCGAGTCAGCTGGCCGTGATGGCCGGCATGGACCCCGGGACGCTGTCCTCGGGCACCATGCCGGGCATGAGCGGCATGGCCGGGATGAGCGGCATGGGCGGCGGGCACGTCGTGGCGGGCCTGGACTGGGGGCCGTCGGTGGCCGGGATGTCCCTCGGGATGCTGGCCGCCCACCTGCTGGCCGCGCTGGCCTGCGCCCTGCTGCTGTGGCGGGGCGAGAGCGCGCTGGTCGGCCTGTTCGAGGCGCTGCGCGCGCTGGCCGGGGCCGTTCTGCCGGTGTTCGTGCTGCTCGTGCTGTCCCCGCTCGACGGTGAAGCTCCCGCGCGGGTGCGTCGGCGACCCACCCGCACCCGGCTGCCCCGCCTGGTGGCGCTGTCGCACGCCGTGGTCCGGCGTGGACCGCCGCTGCTCGCCCTGACTTCCTGAAGCGCCCGCCCCACCCGGACCCGATCGCTCGGGCCACGCCGCTCGGCGTCGCCCGGGGTTGCCCCCCGGCCGTCTGCCGGGGGAGACGCCGTCCGGTGGGTCCGCGGGCTGGTCGCCCCTGCGCAGCCGACCGCCGTGTCGCGCCGACGCCCAGGGGCAGGCCGCCGCACCCCGTCACCCCGCCGCGTACCCGGCCTCGGCCGGCTCCCGCCGTCGGTGGCGCGCCCTGACGCCCAGGGCCGCTTCGTGATGCCCGTTCCCGCCGAGCGGTCAGCGGTGTGGGGTGTCGGCCGGCATTGACCCCTTCGACGGTTCCGCCCGCGCGGCGCCGTCCCCGTTCCTGCCGTCAGGATCCTTGATGAGCATCAGCAGTACCGTCGCCACCCGCGACACCGTCACGCTCCGCCCACCCCTGCGTACCGAGCGCGTCGAGCACGGCGGAGAGCAGCCGCTGCTCCTGCTGCGCGGTCGGCCCCGCAGCGGTGCGGGTCACCTCCCGCAGCCGGCGGACGTCGGCCAGCCAGCGGGCGCAGTCGGCACACCGTGCGAGGTGCGCGCGGTCCGGCGGCCTGCGGTGGTTCTCGTCCCCGGCCTCGCAATCCAGTTCGGCGGACATCGAGGAACGGAAGTCTGCGCAGCTCATGGGCCCATGCTCCCGCACCCGCCGGCGGACGCGACAGCGACGTCGGCCGCCGACCGCACGCCGGGCACGGAGGCGGGCCGTGGATGACGAGCAGCTGACCGCCCTGGCCCTGGCGGCGCGGCAGGGGTGCCCGGCGGACGTCGAGGCGTTCGTCCGGGCCACCCAGCAGGACGTCTGGCGGTTCGTCGCGTACCTCACGGACGTGGAGTCCGCGGACGACCTGGCCCAGGAGACCTTCCTGCGGGCCTTGCGCGGCCTGCCGAGCTTCGCCGGCCGTTCCTCCGCGCGCACCTGGCTGCTCGCCATAGCCCGGCGCACGGTGGTGGACCGCTACCGCAGCGCGGCGGCCCGGCCGCGGTGCGCCGCGTTGGCCGACTGGCAGGTGGCGGCGGAACTCCGGCCGGCGTCGACGACCGGCTTCGAGGAGCGCATCGCGCTGACGGACCTGCTGGACTCGCTGCCCGCCGAGCGGCGGGAGCCCTTCGTCCTGACCCAGGTGGTCGGGCTCAGCTACGCGGAGGCGGCCGCCGTGACCGGCTGCCCGATCGGGACGGTGCGCTCGCGGGTGGCCCGGGCCCGGGACCAACTCGTCGCGTTGCTGCGCTCGGCCGAGTCCGACTCCGAGGTCACCGACGCCGGGGCCATCGACGCCCAGCCCACCGGCTCCCAGCCCACCGACTCCCAGGCCACCGACGCCCAGGCCTCCGGCGGCCCGAGCCCGGGCCCCGGGGGCCGCCGGGTGGGCACGTCGGCCCTGGCCGCCTGACCGCGCCGCTTCCCCTTGCCCTTCCCCTTCCCACGACATCCGAGCTCCGTCCGCCGGTGGCCTGCCGGCGGACCCCGATCTGGAGAACGCCTTGACTTCCATGACCACATCCGTGCCCGGCGCCGGCGCCGGGGCGCGCACCGGCCGGGTCCTGCTCGGCTTCGCCCTGCTGCTGGTGCTGCTCTTCGCCGCCTCGTACGCGGTCGGGCGCTGGGTGGGCCCGACCACCTCCGGGCCGGCGCGGCCGGCCGGCGGGTCGACGAGTACCGACCGGCCCGGCATGCGGATGGCTCCGCTGCCGCCGCTGGTCGCTGCGACGGTGTCGCGATGAGCCGGCCCGCCGCCGCCCCCGGTGCCGGTGCCGGCACCGGTGCCGAGGAGACGACCACAGAGCTGGTCACGACGGACCTGGCCGTGGGCGGCATGACCTGCGCCGCCTGCGTGTCACGGGTGGAGAAGAAACTGGCCCGGCTGGACGGGGTGCGCGCCGGGGTCAACCTGGCCACCGGGCGGGCCCGGGTGCTGCACCCCGCCGACCTGCCGGTGGCCCGGCTGGTGGCTGCCGTCGAGGGTGCGGGGTACACGGCCGAGCCGGTGACCGAAGGCGCCGTCGTGGCCGCGGCCGCCGAGGACCCGGTCGAGCGGCTGCTGTTGTTGATGGTCGCGGTGCACGCGGTGCCGGTGATCGTGGTGTCCATGGTCCCCGCCCTTCAGGTGCGCGGCTGGCAGTGGTCCTGCTTCGCCCTGGCGGCCTACGTGGTGACGATCGGGTCCGCGGTCTTCCACCAGCGGGCCTGGCGCGCGCTGCGGCACGGCACCGCGACCATGGACACCCTGGTCAGCCTCGGCGTGCTGGCCTCCTTCGGCTGGTCGGCGTACGCGCTGCTGTTCGGCGGCGCCGGCGCGCTCGGGATGCGGATGCCGTTCACGCTCGGCGCCACCCCGGGCGGCGGCGCCGAGATCTACCTGGAGGCTGCGGTCGGGGTACCGCTGTTCGTGCTCTGCGGCCGGTACCTGGAGGGCCGGGCCCGGGCCCGCACCGGCTCGGCGCTGCGGGCGCTGGCCGAGCTCGGTGCGAAGGAGGTCTGCCTGCGCGAGGACGGCGGCGAGCGCCTGGTCCCGATCGAACAGCTGCTGCCCGGACGGGAGTTCGTGGTCCGGCCGGGGGAGAAGGTGGCCACCGACGGCGTGGTGGTCGAGGGCGGTTCGGCGCTCGACCTGAGCCTGCTCACCGGCGAGAGCGTCCCGGTGGAGGTCGGCCCGGGGGAGCGGGTGGCCGGTGGCACGATCAACGTCGGCGGCACGCTGCTGGTGCGGGCCACCGCGGTCGGCGCCGACACCCAACTCGCCCGGATCACCGCGCTGGTGACCGAGGCGCAGGCCGGCAAGGCGCGGGCGCAGCGGCTGGCCGACCGGGTGGCCGGGGTGTTCGTGCCCGTCGTGCTGGGGATCGCCGTCTGCGTGCTCGGGTTCTGGCTGGGCACCGGGGCCGGCTCGGCGCGGGCGCTCACGGCTGCCGTCGCGGTGCTGGTGGTGGCCTGCCCGTGCGCGCTCGGCCTGGCCACGCCCACCGCGCTGCTGGCCGCCACCGGGCGGGGCGCGGAGCTCGGGGTGCTGGTGCGGGGGCCGGAGGTCCTGGAGAGCCTGCGCCGGATCGACACCGTGGTGCTGGACAAGACGGGCACCCTGACGGCCGGTCGGATGACCCTGGCGGCGAGCACGGCGGCGGACGGGTTCGACCGCGCCGAGGTGCTGCGGCTGGCTGCCGCGGTCGAGCAGCGCTCGGAGCATCCGCTCGCGCGGGCGCTCACCGCCGCCGCGCCGCAGCCGC
Source organism: Kitasatospora sp. LaBMicrA B282 (assembly GCF_050325825.1). NCBI lineage: Bacteria > Bacillati > Actinomycetota > Actinomycetes > Kitasatosporales > Streptomycetaceae > Kitasatospora > Kitasatospora sp. LaBMicrA B282. The sequence goes on along the minus strand of NZ_JBNQTI010000005.1, from coordinate 66,681 downwards.
TGCCCGCCGTCACGGACTTCCGGGCCACCCCCGGGCTCGGGGTGGCCGGCACCGTCGAGGGCCGGCGGGTCGCGGTGGTGCGACCGGACGCCGGCGCGGACGGCGGTGTCCTGCCGGCGAAGCTGCGCGAGGCGCTGGCCCAGGCCGAAGCGGTCGGCCGAACCGCGGTGGTGGTGGAGGTGGACGGACGGGCGGCCGCCCTCCTCGCGGTCGGGGACACCCTGCGGTCGGGCAGCTACCGTGCGGTGCACCGGCTGCGCGGGATGGGCCTGACGACCGTGCTGGCCACCGGCGACCGGGCGGGCGCGGCCCGCGCGGTGGCCGAGGAGCTGGGGATCAGCGAGGTGCACGCGAGTGCCTCGCCCGAGCGCAAGGCCGAGCTGGTCGGCGAGTTGCGGGCGGTCGGGCGCAGCGTGGCGGTGGTGGGGGACGGGGTGAACGACACCGTCGCGCTCGCCGCCGCGGACCTGGGCATCGCGCTGGGCTCGGGCACGGACGCGGCGATCGGGGCGGCCGGGCTGACGCTGGTGCGCGGCGACATCGAGTCCCTGGTGACGGCGGTGCGCCTGGCCCGGCGGACCCTGGCCACCATCCGGGCCAACCTGGTGTGGGCGTTCGGCTACAACGCCGTGCTGATCCCGTTGGCGGCGGCCGGGCTGCTCAACCCGATGATCGCCGCGCTCGCCATGTCGGTGAGCTCGCTGCTGGTGGTGGCCAACAGCCTGCGCCTGCGCACCTGGCAGCCCGCCAGGCGCAGGCAGGGCGGCGCCCGGTTCGGCCGTTGAGGCCGGCCGCCGTGAAGTTCGCCCGAAGAATCAGTCATGCGTTCGGAACTTCCGGCGGCCCGCGGCCGACTGGTGTGCCGGGCTCCGTCACCCGACGGCGCCCGGCACACCGGAAGGGCAGACCATGCAGCAGGACCACGGGCGTCCGCACGGCCCGGCACCGGCCCCCGGCGGCGGTGCCGTGGACCCCGCCGGGCCAGGCGAACGGGCCGTCACCGCGGACCGGTGGAGCCTGGTCGCGGTCGCGGGGCTGCTCTCCTTCGTGGTCATGCTCGACATGAACATCGTCAACGTGGCCCTCCCCGACCTCTCCCGCGACCTCCGCGTCTCCGTCGCGAGCGCGCAGTGGGCCGCACTCGGCTACCAACTTCCCGTGGTGGCCCTGCTGCTGCCGGCCGGGCGCTGGCTGGACCAGGTCGGCACCCGCCCCGCGCTGCTGACGGCGGTCGGCGGCTTCGCGCTCGGCAGCGCGGCCGCGGCGGCCTCCCCCTGGGCGGCCGCTCTGATCGCCGCCCGCCTGCTCCAGGGCGTCTTCGGCGCGGTGCTGTTCGTGCTGATGCCGGTGCTGGCCGCCCGGTCGGTGCGGCCCGAGCTGCGCGGGCGGGCGATGAGCGTGACCGCCACCCTGGGACCGCTCGGCGCGGTCGCCGGGCCGGCGGTCGGCGGTCTGCTGCTCGACCACCTCGGCTGGCGGGCGATCTTCCTGGTGAAGCTGCCGGTCTGCGCCGCCGCCCTGCTGATCGCCCACCGGTACGCCCCGCGCGGCGGCGCGCTGCGGCGGCCCGACCGCGCCGCGCTGGCGGACGCCGCGCTGATCGGGGCCGCGGTCACGGCACTGCTGCTGGCCCTGACCCTCGCCCCGGGGCACCCCGGGTGGCTGCTGCTGGCCGGGCTGGCCGTACCGCCGGCCGTCCGGTGGGGGCGCGGCCCCGGTGCGCAGCCCGTGCTGCAGGTGCTCCGCTCGTCGCGGACCGCCGGGGTGCACGGGGCCGTCCTGGCCGTCGCGGCGGCCTTCGCCGCCATGCGCTACCTGCTCGCCCTGCACCTGCAGCGCGACGAGGCGGTGAGCGCCACCGCCACCGGTCTGACCCTGCTCTGCTTCCCCCTCGCCATGGGCCTGGCCGGGCCGCTCGGCGGGCGCCTGGCCGACCGGTTCGGCGCCGGGCGGGTCGCCGTGACCGGCGCGGGCCTGACCGCGCTCGGCCTGTTGCTGCTTCCGCTCGACACGCACTGGTCCCTGCCCGGCCTCGCCTGGCGGCTGGCGCTGGCCGGCAGCGGCATGGGCCTGTACGGCGGGCCGGTCCAGAACCTGGTGATGAGCGCGGCCCCGCCCGGGCGCCTGGCCACCGCCGGATCGGCGGTCCAGCTCGCCCGCAACCTCGGCTTCACCCTCGGCCCGGCCCTGGCCACCGCCGTCTGGGGCCTGGCCGGCAGCGACACCGCCGGGATCCGCGCCGGACTGGGCACGGCGGCCGGCGCCGCCTGCCTGGCCGTCGGTCTGCTGGCCCTGCACCGCCGCCGCGGGCCGGCGCCGGCGCCGGCCTGAGACCCCCGCACCCCGCCCGTTTCCTGCGCACCCTGGAGGAATGCTCCCGTGACCCCACCCGACCACGCCCCCGCCGCCGAGGCCCGCTGCCCCGTCACCGGCGCCACCGCCGGCGAACCGATCCCGCTGCTCGGCGCCGCCTACAAGAGTGACCCCTACGACCTCTACCGTGAGTTGCGCGCGGCCGGCCCGGTCCACCGGGTGCGCTTCCCCAGCGGCATCGCCGCCTGGCTGGTCACCGGCTACGACGCCGCCCACCACACCCTGAACGACCCGCGGCTCGGCAAGAACCACGCGCTGGGCAACGACTACTGGCGCAGCCTGGCCTCGATCATGCCCGAGCCACAGCACTCCCAGCTCCAGGTCCACCTGCTGCACCAGGACCCGCCCAAGCACACCGCCATGCGCCGCCTGGTGCTGGACGCCTTCGCGCCGCGCCGGATCGAGGAACTCCGCCCGCGTTTCCAGCAGTTGGCCGACGACCTGGTCGACGCCCTGCCGGCCGCGGGCGGCGCCGACCTGGTGGCCGGCTTCGCCGCGCACTACCCGTTCCGGGTCCTCGCCGAGGTGATCGGCCTGCCACCAGAGCTGGCGGTGCGCTTCGACCGCGACTGGGGCAAGGTGGTCCAGCCGGTCGGCCCCCTGGACCCCGCGCGTCCGGTCTACGAGGCGCGGCTGCGCGCCCTGCAGGCCTACATCGCCGACGTCGTCGCCCACAAGGGCGCACACCGGTCCGACGACCTGCTCGGCCGCCTGGTGGCGGCCCGCGCCTGCGGAGAACTGAGCACGGAGGAGCTGGACTCGATGATCTTCCAGCTCCTGGTGGCCGGCCAGGAGCCGGTCACCAACCAGATCACCACCATGCTGGTCACCCTGTTCCGCCACCCCGACCAGCTGCTGCGGCTACGGGACGACCCCGCACTGTTGCCCCGGGCGATCGAGGAACTCCTGCGCTACGACAGCGCCTTCGAGCTCACCACCTGGCGGTTCTTCGCCGAGGACAGCGACCTGCACGGCACCCGGGTGCCGGCCGGCGACTCGGTCATCGTCTCGCTCTGCGCAGCCAACCGGGACCCCGACCGGTTCCCGGCGGCCGACACCCTGGACCTGGACCGCACCCCCAACGCCCACCTCGCCTTCGGCCACGGCATCCACTTCTGCCCCGGCGCCGCCCTGGCCCGCACCGAACTCCAGGTCGCCGTCGGCACCCTGCTCGCCCGCCTACCGGGCCTGCGCCCGGCCGGTGACCTCGACCAACTGACCTGGATCCCCGCCGTGCTGGCCCGCGGCGTCAACCAGCTGCCCGTCGGCTACGACCAGCGCGTCTGACGTCCGCCTGACCCACCGCCCGAGGGCCCCGGCCGCGCGAACCGCCGGGGCCCGACCCCGCCATGCCCTCGTGGAGGACCCGCATGCCGCCCGTCGGCACCAGAGAACCGCACACGGCGACCGCCGCCCGCACCTGCGCGGCGATCCTGTCCCTGCTGCTGCCCCACCGCCGAGCCGCCGCCCCGCACACCCCGGCGCCCGTCGAAGCCTTCCCCGAACAGCTGGCGCAGCTCGCCGAGTTCGTCGAGGCCGGCGAGCCGATCGTCTTCACGCTGCCCGGCTTCCCGTGCAAGTCCCCGAGCCCCGCCAAGGTCCTCGGCCACCTCCCCGACGAGGGCGAACGCCTCTCCCTCCGCTTCCTGGACGACCTCTGCGCGGCCGTCGAGCGGGTGTACCCGCCCGGCGCCCGGATGGTGATCTGCTCGGACGGGCACGTCTTCGGCGACCTGATCCAGGTCCCCGACCAGCACATCGACGCCTACGCCGACGAGCTCGCCGCCATGATCACGCGCGAACGCCTCGACCACCTCTCGGTGTTCGACCTGCGTGACGTCCTCGGCGACCTCCCGCACGACGACAAGCGTGCCCGCGTGCACGCCCGTTACGCGCCCACCGTCGAGGAGCTGCGCGCCGAGGTGCGGACGGACGAGGCGACCCGAGCCCTCTACTGCGGCATCACCCGCTTCCTCACCGAGGACACCACCGGTTTCGAGGGCACCAGGTCGGCCCTGCAACGCGACTGCCGGCGGCGCGCCTACGGCGTCATCCAGCGCAGCCGGGCCTGGGGCGCACTGATCGCCGACCACCACCCGCGTTCGGTTCGGCTGTCCATCCACCCGCAGCGTCCGGGCACGGCCAAGTTCGGCATCCGGCTGCTGGAGGCCGGAGACGCCTGGACCACCCCGTGGCACTCCGCCGTGCTGCGCCGCTCGGACGGTGGATGGGAGTTGATGCGACGCGCCGATGCCGAGCGGCTCGGCCGTCTGGTGCTGCGTGACGGCCGCCCCAGTCACTTCGTGGCCCGCTGAACACCTGAGCCCGGCGCCCACCGAAGAGGCGGGCGTCGGGCTCAGGCGGCTCAGACCCGGGCCTGGTCCTGGCGCGTGACGGCGGCGCGGTGGTCGAAGGCGATCAGCGGGTCGCCGGTCAGTGGGTGCTCCAGCACGGTCGCGCGCACCCCGAACACCTCGGCCAGCAGCTCGGGGGTGAGCACCTCGCGCGGCGGCCCGGAGGCGATGAGCCGCCCGTCGTGCAGGACGTGCAGCCGGTCGCAGAGCGAGGCGGCGGCGTTCAGGTCGTGCAGCGAGATCAGCGTGGTGCGGCGCCGGGCCCGCAGCAGGGCGAGCAGCTCGACCTGGTGGCGCACGTCGAGGTGATTGGTCGGTTCGTCCAGCACCAGGACCTCCGGCTGCTGCGCGAACGCCCGGGCCAGCAGCACCCGTTGCCGCTCGCCGCCGGAGAGCGCGGCGAACGCCCGCCCCTCGTGCCCGGCCAGCCCGACCTGGTCGAGCGCCGCGGCCACCACCTCGCGGTCGGTGGCGTCCTCGCCCGCGAAGGCCCGCTGGTAGGGGGCGCGGCCCATCGCGACGATCTCCCGGACGGTGAACTCGAAGTCGCTGCCGCGCTCCTGGGGCAGCGCGGCGATCCGCCGGGCGGCCTCGACCGGCGTCATCGACCGCACGTCCCGCCCGGCCAGCAGCACCCGGCCCGCCGACGGCCGCAGGTGCCGGTAGACGGTGCGCAGCAGCGTCGACTTGCCGCTGCCGTTCGGGCCCACCAGCCCCGCGATCTCGCCCTCGGCGGCCAGCAGGTCGACACCGCAGAGCACGTCCCGCCCGGCCAGGGTGACGGTCAGGTCCTCGACGGCGATGTTCACCTGACTTCTCCCAGGAAGCCGCGGGCATCAGCCCGGGGAGATGGGGGTCCCCCCGCCCGGAGGGTGGGGGAGGGTTCTTGGGCCGGAGCCGCGAAGCGGCGGTGTTCTCTGCACATCCGGGGTGACCTCTCTCGTTGTCGGTGGGGTCCGGTACGCGTCTATCAGGATGCTCTCGGGCACTGGTACGCCTCGTTCGTCGTCGGGGCCAGTGTCGCGCCGCTGCCCGCGACCGGCGCGGTGATCGGCATCGACTGGGGTGTGAAGGAGATCGCCACCACCACGTCCGAGGCCCACGACCTGCCGCACCCGGAGTACGGGAAGAGCGCCGCGCAGAAGCTCGCGCACTACCAGCGGCAGATGGCCCGGCGTCGTCAGCCAAAGGGGAAGGCGCAGACCAAGGGCTACCACAAGGCCCAACGGCAGGCCGCCAAGGTGCACCGGAAGATCGCGAACCAACGGACCGACACCGCTCGGAAGTGGGCGAAGGCCGTCGTCCGCGACCATGACGTCCTCGCGGTGGAGGACTTCAAGCCGCGCTTCCTCGCCAAGTCCACGTTGGCCCGGAAGGCCGCCGACGCGGCGATCGGCGCGACCAAGGCCGCTCTGAGCGAGATGGGCCGCAAGCACGGACGTACTGTCCATTTCGTCAACCCCGCGCACACCACGATGGACTGTGCGCACTGCGGTGTGAGAGCCAAGCACCGTCTCCCGCTCTCTCAGAGGACCTATTCGTGCACCGCGTGCGGAGTTTCGTCCCCCAGGGACAAGAACTCCGCCCGCGTGATGCTCGTCCGGGCTGGTCTCAACCCGGCTGGTGCTGATCGTGTAAGCCCGCACCGTCCGACGGACGCTGCGGCGGCGTGAGCCAGGAATCCCGACCATGCAGGGCCGGGAGGATGTCAAGAACGCTCCAGGCGGCGATCCAGCAGGAAGAGCAGGACGGGTGCCCCGAGCAGCGCGGTCACCACGCCGATCGGCACCTCCTGGGTGGCCAGCGCGGTGCGGGCGACCGTGTCCACCACGACCAGCAGCACCGCCCCGGCCAGCGCCGACAGCGGCAGCAGCCGCCGGTGGTCGCCGCCGACCAGCAGCCGGCAGACGTGCGGCACCAGCAGCCCGACGAACCCGATCGCCCCGGACACCGCCACCAGCACACCGGTCAGCAGGCTGGTCACCGCGAACAGCTCGCGCCGCAGTCGGGCCACGTCCACGCCGAGCGCGGTGGCCGTCTCGTCGCCCATCAGCAACGCGTTCAGGCCGCGGGCCCGCGCCTGGAGCAGCACCAGGGCGAGCAGCACGGCCGCCGCCGGGAGCGGCAGTTGGCTCCAGGTGGTGCCGCCGAGGCTGCCCATCAACCAGAACAGCACCCCGCGGGTCTGCTGGTCGTCGCCCACCTGGAGCACCAGGAAGCTGGTGAACCCGGACAGGAACTGCCCGATCCCCACCCCCGCCAGCACCAGGCGCAGCGGCGCGAAGGAGCCCCCACGCCGCGCGATCAGCCAGACCAGCGTGAAGGCGCCCAGCGCCCCGGCGAAGGCCGCCGCCGAGACCCCGAACCCGAGCGCCGAGCCCGCCCCGACCCCGAGCACGATCACGGCGACCGCGCCCAGCGAGGCTCCCGAGGAGATGCCGAGCAGGTAGGGGTCGGCCAGTGGATTGCGCACCAGGGCCTGCACCGTGGTGCCGACCAGGCCGAGCCCGGCACCCACCACGGCTGCCAGCAGGGCGCGGGGGGCCCGCAGTTGCCAGACGATCAGGTCCCGGGTACCCGGCTGCGGCGGTGCCCCGGCCAGCCGGCGCCCGACCACCGTCCACACCTCGCCCACCGGGATGTCCACCGCGCCCAGCGACACCGCCACGGTGAGCGCGACCAGCAGGGCGAGGGCCAGCGCGGCGGCGGCCAGGCCCGCGCGCACGCCCCGCCTGCTCCGCTCGGGCCGACGGTCGGTTGCCGGCGCCGTCACGGTGACCACCTACTGCCCGTCCTTGACCAGGTCCGGGTGGATGACGTGCGCGATCTGCTGCACGGTGTCGGCGTTGCGGACCCCGGCGATGGTGGTCACCTCCGAGCCGATCCGCACGAAGTGGCCCTGCTGCACGGCCTTCAGCCCCGCTGTGGCGGGGAAGGTCTTCAGGAACTGCTCGGCCTGGTCGAACGCCTGCCGGGTGGCCGCGTCGCTGCCCCGGTTGCGCACGCCGAGCTGGATCCAGTCGGGGTCCTTGGCGACCACGTCCTCCCAGGAGACCGGCTTGAAGTCCCCGTCGCAGTCGCCGTAGACGTTCCGCGCCCCGGCGAGCGTGATCACCGCGTTGGCCACCTGCTTGTCGCACTCGGCCATCGGCTGCTTGGTCCCGGCGTCGTAGTCGAAGAAGAAGTACGACGGTTCCTGGGCCGGGGCCAGGCCCGCGAGGTCCTTGCGCACGGCGCCGACCTTCTGCTCCATTCCCGCCACCAGCTGGTCGGCCTTGGCACCGGTGCCGGTGACCGCGCCCAGCGTCCTGATGTCGCCCTCGACCGGGGAGAGGTCCTGCATCGGCCCCTTCAGGGTCTTGGCGCAGGCCGTGGAGTGCAGGTAGACGTGCTTGATCCCGGCCGCCGCGAACTCCTGCTCGGTGGGTGCCGAGCCCAGTGCCCCGCCCATCGACCCCATCGAGGCGAAGGTGTCCACGTACAGGTCGGCGCCGGAGCCCAGCAGTTTCTCCTTGGGGATCACCGTCTGCCCCAGCACCGGCACCTTGGCGGCCTGGGCGGCGAACTGGGCCGGCATCGTGCCCGCGCCGGGCGGGAACCCGGTGCCGATCACCTTGTCCCCCGCGCCGAGCCAGAAGAGCATCTCCAGGCTGGCGGCGTTGCTGGTGACGATCTTCTTGGGCGCGGACGTGAACGTCGTCCCGTTCCCGGCGCAGTCCGCCACCGTCACGGGGTAGGCCGCTCCCGCGGCGGCACTCGACCCGGCCGGGGCGGCCGACCCGCCCGACGACGCGCTGCTGCCGCAGCCCGCGGCGAGCAGGGCGACCGCGGCGCCCAGACCGCACAACACACGAGAACGCATGGAACTCTCCTGGTGATCCGGTTTCGCTGGGACCGCCGTCGCGAGCCCGCCCAGGTAGTCGGGCGGACCCCCGCCGGGGTTCCCGCGCCGTACCGGAAATCCGCCGCCCGACCGAGCCTGTGTCGAGTCGACGGTCGCCGTGCGGTGCCACGGCAGCGGCACCGCACGGCGGACCTGGCTGCGGTTACTTCACCGCTGGGGCGGCAGCACCGTGGCGGTGCACCACCTCGCCGACGTGCAGTTGCTCCTCCGGCAGCGCGGCCAGCTTGGGCATGAGGTGGGTGCCGAACGGGTCGGTGATCGTCACGGCACCGCCGGTGCGGTGGACCCGGTGCGGCGAGCCCTTCGCGTAGGTCGCGGACGAGTCCTTGGTGTAACCGGCGAGCTCGGCCTTGAGGGCCGGGCTGGGGCTGGAGTAGCTCACGACGCCGAATCCGCCGCTGGGCAGGGTGAGGCTGGTGGGTGCGGCGCCGATCGTGGTGTAGTCGGACTGCTCGTCGGCGTACGCGGTGCCGAAGGCGGTGCCGCCGGTCACGGAGGTGCCGGCCGGCACGGTGACCGGGACGGTGGTACCGGCCGGGCCCTGCACGGTCACCACGCCGCCCTGGACGTAGGCGCTGACGGTCCCCGCGTTCTCGGTCTGCTGCCAGGCGGTCTGGTTCTTGAGGACGGTGCCGCTGTCCGTGAGGGTCTGGTCGACCACCGGGGTGTCGGTGGTGAACCAGGTGCGGTAGGTGGAGAGGATGCTGCTGAGCGTCTGCAGCGCCAGCCGGTCGTCGGTCAGGTTCGACTGGTGCATGAAGAACGGGCGCGGGTCGTTGGACAGGACGTACCCGAGCGTGATCTTGGTCTGCAGCGGCAGGATGTAGCTCGACCAGCCGGTGTTCAGGTCCAGCGGCGCGATGCAGGTGGTGGTGGCCGGGTTGATCTCGCAGTTCCCGCTGCCGCCGTCCGCCTTGGAGCCGTAGAGCCAGTTGTACTCGCTCACCTCGTCGGCCTGCGTGGACACGTTGTAGAACACGTTGATCGGGTGGCGCGGCGTGCCGAGCGCCGAGCCGATCTGCCGCTGGCCCGTCTCGCGCGAGGCGTCGACGCCCAGCCACTGGATGTTGTTCTGGGTGAGTGCGGCGAGGAAGTTCGGGTTGTCGTCGGGCTGCTGGGGCAGCATCACCGTGCCCGAGTGCTCGCCCGCGACCAGCTCGTTCGGCCGGAAGGGTAGTCCGTTGGTCTCGGCGAACTGGATGTTCTGGGTGATCTGGGAGCTGATGTCGGCCTGGCTGTCGTAGAGGATGTTGCCGGCGGCGTCGGTCTGGCACTTCCACGGGATCACCGAGAAGTCCTGCACGCAGCCCAGGAAGGTGTGGTCGTAGGTGTGGTCGAGCCACCAGAAGCTGTTCTTGGCGGCCAGCAGCGCGTTGGTCAGCGGGTCGACGCCACCCTGCGAGCTCTGGTAGTCGACGCTGGGGCCGCCGTTGAACAGGAAGTCCAGCTGGTAGTTGTTCTGCTGCTCCCAGGTCACGGCGTTGGTCACGTCCGCGGGGGTCATCCGGATCTCGGTGGTCGCCGGCACGCCCGGGCCGCAGTCACCCTCACCCGGGGTGCACTTGCCGCTCTGGCTCCACCGGGAGTTGGCGTTGAAGAGGTCGTCGATGTGCGCGGAGAAGAAGTTGCGCCAGTAGCCCAGGTGGATGCCCCGGGTCACCCAGTCCACGATGCCGTGCGCCAGCAGGTGGAACTGCTGCTGGTAGTAGTTGTAGGCGAAGGTGAGCACCAACTGCTCGCGCCCACCGCTGGTGTAGGTGCCCGCGAGGACGCCCTGGGTCGTGGTGCCGGGCACCGTCTCGGTGAGGAAGGGCTCGAAGTGCGAGCCGGTGGCCGGGTTGTCGGGCAGCGCGGTGGGCAGGTAGCCGTACGAGCCGTTGCCGCCGGCCGTGCCCTCGAAGGCGACCGGCCCGTTGAGGTAGCGGAAGGCGTCGGCCCGGGCGGAAGCGGTCGCGGTCGCCGTGGTGCCGTCCAGGGACCCCGACCACTGCGGCGCGTTCAGCCCGACGTCGGCGCCGGGCCACACGTAGGAGTCGACCTGCCTGACGTGGTAGGACTCCTCGTAGCCGGCCAACGAGGCCAGCTCGGCCGCGGAGAGCTCCGAGGGCGCGTCACTCGGCAGCACCACGCCTTCGAAGTGCCCGTGCGGCGTGCCGTCGGGCAGGGTGTCGGCCAGGAAGGCGTCGGTGATGGTGGCGCGGTTGCTGCTGGTGAGGTCGACCACCGTGGTCGGGACGCCCTCGGTGGCCAACTCGGTCTGGATGGCGGCGTCCCACGGGTTGCCGTCGGTGACCACCAGCACGTTCAGGTCCACCCGGGAGGTCGCGGCCGAGGCCGGACGGATGGTGGCCAGACCGAACATGACGGTCGCGACGGCCAGCCCGATGAACGGGAGCGAGCGGAACATGTTGCCGCCCGGGGCAGTGCCCTTCTTTCGTCTCATGGGAGCCGATGCTTCCCGGAGTGCTGGGCGGGCGTCTCAATCTCAATCCAACGGTGACCGAATAACAGGAAATCTCTCAAGGATTGTCCCGAACCGTCGTTCCCGACCGTTTGCGGGCGCCGTGTATCTGTCAATGACGTATACGCAGATTCGCTGACGGGTGCTGCCGGATCGCGCTCAGCGGATGGCATGCGAACGAATGGGCGTGCCGCCCGTTGCCGACGACTTCGACCGCTGAACTGAGAACGATTCTCACCGTTTTCAGAATCGCGATGCGGAGGCGTTCGAACTGGTGCGGACCGACCGGGGTACCGGTGGGCGAACCGGTACCCCTGAGCCCTTTCAGGTCACTCGGACTCAGCCGGTGACCCGACCGACGTGGTCGGCGCTCCCGCCGGGGACGAAGCGCGGGACGGCCTCGGGGTGGAGCCTTCCGTCCGCGGTGAAGACGGTCTCCTCGTACGCCCGCAGCCCGGTCAGCTCCTCGGGGGTCAGTCCGCCCTTCGCCAGGCCGGGCGCCAGGTGCTTGAACTGGTAGTCGGAGTGGTCGTGGCCCGGCGCCAGGACCAGTTCCGGCATGCGGCGCCGCAGTTCGGCGATCTGGCGGATCGAGGCGTTCTGGTTGGGCACCCAGTCGCCCGCGCCGAAGGCCTGGACGTCGTCGTTGGCGAGGTGGCGAAGGGTGTAGAGGGTGTCGCCGGTGATCAGCAGTTGGTAGCCGTCGAGTTGGACCAGGACGCAGAGGTGCCCGGGGGTGTGGCCGGGGGTGGGCAGCAGCTTGACCGTGCCGTCGGCGGTCAGGTTGTGGCTGGCCGCGAAGTTCTGGAAGGTGCCGGAGCCGTAGTCGATCGTGGTGATCTTCCGGGCTGCGGCCAGCGAGGGCTGGTAGACCATCGGGAGGAAGCCGAAGAGCTTCCAGTCGCGGTTGTCGTACTCGGCCTTGCTGATGACCAGTTCGGCGTCGGGGAGGTAGGACAGGCCACCGATGTGGTCCTCGTGCAGGTGGGTCGCCACGACCTTGCGGACGTCGTCGGTGCGGTAGCCGAGTCTCGCCAGTGCGGCGGGCAGTTCCTCGTCGCGGGTGAGCTGGTACTCGTCGTCGTCGAACAGGTAGTGCGCGATGCCCTTGTAGTAGTCGCCGTGCTCGTGCGTCTGGCGCCAGTTGATGCCGGCGTCGACCAGGATCAGGCCCTCCTCGGGGTGATCGATGAGGTATGCGTGGATGGGGACGATGATGAAGTGCTTCTTGTCGGTCGCGAACCTGTAGACCGCCCGCGCTCCGCGCCAGCCGTCCAGACCGCCGTAGAACTGCCCGAAGGGGACTTTCGTGGACCCGAGCCTCAGTGAGAACACCTTGATCATGCGGTCAGCCTTCCGCCATCAGGGACGCTGCCACAAGGGGCCGTGGCGGTATGTGACGGTATGTCAGATCGGTGCTTCGGGTGGAGTGGGTGGAGCTACGGGCCGATCCCCGCCACGGTCCGTCGGCTCGCCGTGGATCGCCACGACATGCCACCCGGGCTGCCCGTGCTCATCTGCTGACATTGTGCCGACTGCAAGGCTGCCGGTCACATCTCCTACACAATCACGCACCAGGTCGTTAATCACTCTTACCTGGGAACAGCGAAACCTTCTCGCTCCTGGCGCGGTAATCACGACGTCCGCCCGGCGTGCCTGCCGTGTCGTCGTCTCGTTAGGAGCACCATGTCCCTCCCCCTCTCCCGCCGGATCGCCCAGGCCGCGCTGCTCGTCGCGGCCGGCGCGACCCCGCTGGTCGCCGCCGGGGCGGCCTCCGCCGACCAGCTGGCGAAGCCCGGCACCGACCTCGGCGCGGGCGTCAGCAAGCTGGACGGTGTCACGTCGACCTCGACCGTGACGGGGGAGGCGCACTCGGCCACCCGCGCCCTCGGTACCACCGGCTCGGTGCTGACCGGCATGGTGCTGCCCATGGCGACCGGCGCCGCCGGCACGGCCGCCAACGGTCTGTTGGCCGACCCCACCTCGAGCCTCGGCGGCCCGGCCGAACTCGTCGCCGACCACACCAAGCAGGGCACCAGCCAGGGCAGCGGCCAGGGCGACACCACCGCCGCCACCGGTGAGCTGACCGACGCGGTCGGCAAGTTCGCCCCGGCCGCGCAGGGCCCGCTGCACGCCGCCTCGGCCAACCGCTCGATGCCGATGTCGGCCCCCGGCCTGTCCGGCGCTCCCGGGATGCCGGGCGTCTCCGGCAAGCCCGTGGTCGGCGCGCCGAAGATCGACACCGGTGCCAAGGTGTCCGAGGCCCTCGACAAGGCGACCGGCGGTCTGGACCGGATGCTCAACGGCGAGCTGCTGAGCGACAACCCGGTCGACGGCGTGCGGCAGCTGACCACCCGGGTCCCGGCCACCCACGGTCTGGGCACCCAGATCCCCGACACCGGCAAGGTGAGTGCCGCCGCCGAGGAGCTGACCGGCTCACTGTCGGGCCGGGAGCAGCTGACCGACTCGCTGCCGCCCGCCGTCGAGCACACGCTCGGCGCGGTGCCGGCCACCGAGAAGTACCGGGAGATCACCCGGCTGCCCGGCCTGGTGCTGCCGGGTCAGGTCGCGCGCGCTCCGCGATGACCGGCGACGCGTCCTCGCCGGGCCCGAGCGTGTCGAGCCGGCCCGGGGCATCCGCCCGGTCGAGTAGGACGACCGCAGGGCTCGGCGTGGTCACGCCTGATCGGTGTGCCGGCGTCGGCCGAGCTGGATGACGGCGACCGCGGCGACCACCGCGGCACGGGGTGCTCGCACTCGTTGAAGAACGTCCCCGTGCCGCGGATCAGGTTCGTCGTGGCATGGCCGGTCGACTCCCGGGGTCTGATGCTGACCGCTGATCCGACGTGATCCCAAAGACCCGCCCTCAGACGGTGGGCAGCGGCTCCGCGCGGCCGGGGAGGCGGGAGGGCGGAGCTGCGACGGACGGTGAGGCGGGGGTGCCGACGAAGGCGGCGGGCGATGCGGGTCGGGGGATGGTGCTCACGGCTGCTCCGTTCGAGGTGGTGTTCCCCGCCAGGTTGTCAGGGCGCGGGGCGGCCGTGTTGTCGCTGCGTCGACACTTCCTTGGCGCTGCGTCTACTCGCCCGTTCCGCCGCCTGCGGACAACGCCTGCCGCCGGTGCTCGCTCGGCGGCAGGCCGTACGCGGCCCGAAAGGCGCGGCTGAAGTCGGCAGCGCGGGGCATGCCCCGGCGGGCGGCGACGGCCTGGATCGGCACGGCGCGCAGCGCGGGGTCCGCCAGGTCGCGGCGCGCGTGCTCCAGCCGCTGCCGGCGGATCCACGCGGCGACCGTCTCGCCCTGCGACTCCTGGGTGAAGACGCGGTGCAGGTAGCTGACGGAGATGTGGTGCGCGCCGGCGATCACGGAGGGCGACAGCTCGGGGTCGTGCAGGTTGCGCCGGATGAACGCCCGGACCTCCCCCAACAGCGCCCGCCGCCGGGCCTCCTCCGGCAGGGTGGCCTCGGCCGCCAGCTCCCGGGCCAGCCAGGCGGCCACCAGGTCGACCACGACCGTGCCCAGCCGGGGCGCCTCGCCGGGGCCCAACAGGGCGGCTTGGCGGTCCAGTCCGACCAGGAACTCCGCGAGCAGCGCGGGCGTGCCCTCGCGCCCCGAGAACCCGCGGCCCAGCAGGTCGCGCAACTGCCGTGGCGGCAGTGGCAGCAGTGCTGCCGGGAAGTCGACGCCCACCGCGTCGATGCGGCGCTCCTGCGGGCCGATGGCCCGGGCGTCGAAGGCCCGTAGGTCGAACGGATCGGAGCTGTGGACCAGGTGCAGGTCCCCGGGCCCGAAGGCGGCCGTCGGACCGTCCCCGGGCGTCAGCGCCAGGCCCCCGTCGAGCAGCAGCGTCAGGTGGTACGCCTCCGGGTCCGTGCGCCGCACCATGCGCGCGCTGCGCCGGAACCGCGCCGGTGGGAACGAGGTCCGCAGCAGCGTCACCGGACCCAGCTCCAGCCGCCGCATCTGCGCCCTGAAGTCGTCGGTGTGGTCGCTGGTCACCTCGCTGGCCCGGCTGCGCCCGACCAGCTCGCGCCAGTGGTCGAACTGCTCCTTCCCGGACAGTCCTTCACTCCGGAACACGCCCCCAGGCGTCGCGGCCACGCTCGGCTCCCTCTCCAGCTTCCCAGGGCTCTTCCCGGGTTCTCTCCGGGTGTAGTCTGCCGCGTCCTCGGGCCGGCCCGCCTCATGCCCGCCGGCCGACGCTTCTGCCCTGCCCCGGTACATCATGGTGCGTCCCCTGTCCTCCTCCCGATCGGCGGTCCCGTGTCCAGCAGCACCCACCCGGCCTCCGCGGCGCACCGCCCGCCCCTGGCGCACGTCCTCGACAACCCTGCGTGGACCGCGCTCACCGGCCCGCACGCCGGCCTCGCCGAGCGCCTCGGCCGTGCCGCCCGCTACCCGGCGGACGTCTGCCCGTTCGCCGCGCTCGCCGATCCGGCCGACCCGCGGGCCTGGGCCGACCTCGCCGCACTGGTCGGCCCCGACGCGCCGACCATGGTCCCCGGCCTGACCGAGCCGCCCGCCGGCTGGCAGGTGGTGGACATCATCGTGGGCGTGCAGTTGGTCGACACCGCCCTGCGGGCCGAACCCGCGCCGGAGGCGGTCCGCCTCGGGCCTGCGGACGTGCCGGAGATGCTCGACCTGGTCGCCCGCACCCGGCCCGGCCCGTTCCGGCCCCGCACGGTCGAGCTCGGCGGCTACCTCGGCCTGCGCCACGAGGGGCGGCTGGTGGCGATGGCCGGCGAGCGGCTGCGTCCGCCCGGCTGGGGCGAGATCAGCGCGGTCTGCACCGACCCGGACCACCGCGGCAGGGGCCTGGCCACCCGGCTCATCCGCGCCGTCGCGGCGGGCATCCGGGCGCGCGGAGCGACCCCGTTCCTGCACACGGCCGCCGCGAACGCCGATGCCGTCCGCCTGTACGAGTCGATCGGCTTCACCGTGCGCCGGCAGGTGGACTTCCGTCTGGTCCGCACCCCGGCCGTGGCGGACGAGCGCTGACACCGGCCGCTGAAGGCCGCGCGCTCAAGGCTGCCTGCAGATCGGGGGCGGCCCTACGATCGTGACCGTGCTCGCCGGCGCCGCGCACCTGACCGGCGTCGCAGCCGCCTGGGGCTACAACCTCGGCGTCAAGCGGACCCTCGCCTCGTGGCTGCCGTACGCGGTGGGCTTCGGCCTGTTGCCGGCCTTCGTCACTCTCGGCTCACCCGGGCAGCCTTGGCCCCCGGCCTGGCTGATCGGCGCAGCGGCCCTGCTGGGTGTGGGTGCGCACGTCACCAACGTCCTTCCGGACATCGGGGCTGACCTGGCATCAGGCGTCCGCGGCCTGCCGCAGTGCCTGGGCCGGAGAAGGGCCCTCGCGCTGGCTCCCCTGCTCCTGCTCGCCGCGTCCGCGCTCCTGGTCCTCGGGCCGCCGGGCCCGGTCGGACGCGTGGGCTGGGCCGCACTCGCCGTCACCGGGGCGCTGTCCCTGGCGGTGGTCCTGCCGGCCCGCAGTCACCCGCACAGCCGACTGCCCTTCCTCGCCACCCTCGCGATGGCCGCCACCGCCGTCGCACTGCTCCTGGTGCGCGGAACCGGACCGGCCTGACCTGTAAGCGCCCACCACGCAGCGTAGTGGACCCGGCTCCGGTCGGTGCGGCAAAAAGTCCGCGGACGGTTGAGCGCTTCCGCGCCGGCAGCCGTACCTCCGGACAGGGGGCGAGAGAAAGGTTGATAGCCATGGGCATGCTGATCAACCTGGTTCCGGCCCAAGGCAGTCGGCGCAAGCAGACCGACTCCTCGGACAAGCCGACCAGGACCTCGCAGACCGCGCACCGTCGCCACCGCCGCAGCAAGCACTCGCGGCACTGACGGTGACTGTCGGCCGGCATCGACGGCCGGGCCCGTGGCCCGGCCGTTCGAGCGCGACGAGAAAGGTAGCGGACCGTGCGGTCGCTGCACCGGCCTCGTGCCGGAGCGGGTGCGAGCGGGGACGGGGACGAGAGGGTCGCCGTCGCCGCCGCTCCTCCCGTGCCGTTGCGCGAGGTGTTCCGGCGGTTCTGGCCGTACACCCGCGGCGGACGGCGCTGGCTGGCCCTGCTGCTGGTGTTCGTCGTGCTCGGTCCGCTGCTCGATGCCGCCGCGGTCTGGCTCTTCAAGATCGTCATCGACGAGGTGCTGGTCCCGCGCAGGCCGGCCCTGTTCCTGCCGATCGCCCTGGCCTACGTGGGTCTGACCGTGCTGGCCGGGACCGTGAGCTTCGTCGACGCGATGCTCTCCACCTGGGTCAGCGAGCGGTTCCTGGTGGACCTGCGGTCCGACCTGTTCCGGCACGTCCAGGGCCTGTCGCTCGGCTTCTTCGAGCGGCGCCGGCTCGGTGACGTGCTGGCCCGACTGACCGGGGACGTCGACGCGGTCGAGACCTTCCTGCTGTCCGGCATCGTCGCGGCCGTCTCGCACGCCGCCGAGCTGGGCATCTTCCTCGCGGTGCTGTTCTACCTGCGCTGGGACCTGACCCTGGTCGCGCTGGTCGTGGCGCCGCTGTTCTGGATCACGGCCCGGCACTTCTCCCGGCTGGTCAAGGCGGCCTCGCGCGAGCGCCGCCGGCGCAGCGGTTCGCTCAGCGCGGTCACCGAGGAGGCGCTCGGCAACATCGCGCTGGTCCAGGCGTACAACCGGCAGGGCTGGGAGCAGGAACGGTTCCGCAGCGAGAACCTCGGCCGGTACCGGGCCGCCATGGCCGCCACCCGGATCCGTGCCCTGTTCGGCCCGATCGTGGACGTCCTGGAGCTGGCGGGCGTGCTGATCGTCATGGGGCTGGGTGCCTGGGAACTGGCGCACGGACGCCTCACGCTCGGCGGGCTGATGGTCTTCATCGCCCTGCTGAGCCGGCTCTACAGCCCCATCCGCGGCGCCTCCCGGCTCAGCAACACCTTCTCCTCGGCGTCCGCCGCGGCGGAGCGGATCATCGAGCTGCTCGACCAGCAGCCCCAGGTGGCCGAAACCGCCTCCTGCGGTCGGCTGCGGCGGGCCCGCGGCTCCATCGCCTTCGACCGCGTCTGCTTCCGCTACCCGGGAACGGACCACCGCGCGCTGCACGCCGTCTCCTTCCGGGTCGAACCCGGCGAGACGCTCGCGCTGGTCGGGACCAGCGGCGCCGGCAAGTCGACCGTCGCCAAGCTGCTGCTGCGCTTCTACGACCCCGAGTCCGGGGTGATCCGGATCGACGGCCGTGACCTGCGCGAGCTGCGCCTCGGCGACCTGCGGGACAACATCGCCGTGCTGCTGCAGGAGACCCTGGTCAGCCACAGCACCGTCCGGGAGAACATCGCCTACGGCCGACCGGACGCGACCGAGGCCGAGATCGTCGCCGCGGCCCGCGCCGCCGACGCGCACGAGTTCATCCGCCGCCTGCCGGACGGCTACGACACCGTCGTCGGCCAGCGCGGCCGCCTGCTGTCGGGCGGTCAACGCCAACGCCTGGCGATCGCCCGCGCGATGATCCGCGACGCACCCGTCCTCATCCTGGACGAACCCACCACCGGACTCGACGCGGAATCCGGCGCCCGCATCCTCGAACCGCTGCGCCTGCTGATGACCGGCCGCACCACGATCATCATCTCCCACAACCTGCCCACCGTCCGCGCCGCCGACCGGATCGTGCTGCTCCAGGACGGCCGGGCCACCGCCTGCGGCACCCATGACCAGCTGCTCGCCCAGAGCGACGGCTACGCGCGCCTGAACCAGCTGCACGGCGCGCCGAGGAGGGCAGGAGCATGAGCCGCACCAAGACGCAGCAACAGCCCCCACTGACGGCCGGCACGCTCGTCGCCCCCGGCTACCCGGTCCTCGCCCACCTGTGCCGCACGGGCTGGCTGGACCTCTACGACGCCTGGAGCGAGCAGCGCGCCTGCCGGTGCGTGGTGAAGGTCCTGCGGCCCGACCGCAGCCATGACCAGCACCTGCGCGACCGACTCCTCCAAGAGGGTCACTGGCTCCAGGCGTTCACCCACCCGCACCTGGTCCGCGCCTACGAGACGCGGGAGTCGCCCGTGCCGCACGTCGTGCTGGAGACCCTCACCGGCGAGACGCTCGCCCGCCTGCTGGAGCGCAGCCGTCGTCGCCTGGCCGCCACCGACCTGGCCCAACTCGGCCTCCACCTCTGCTCCGCCGTCCACTACCTGCACACCCGGCCACTGCTCCACCTCGACCTGAAGCCCGCCAACATCGTCATCGACTGCCGCCGCGCCAAGGTCCTCGACCTCAGCATCGCCCGCCCACCCGGCCGGGGACCCCGCGGGGTCGGCACCTTCTGCTACCTCTCGCCGGAGCAGGCCGGCGGCGGGATGCTCACCCCGGCGGCGGACGTCTGGGGCATCGGCATCACCTTGTACGAGGCCGCGACCGGCGAACTCCCCTTCGACCCCGGCGAGAGCGTCGACTCCGGCGACGACGCCTCGGACAGCACCGGAACGGACGACTGGTACCCGCAGCTGGAGGGCCCGGCACCCCCGGTGACAGCCCGCCGCAGGCTGCCCGCCGACCTGGCGACGGCGATCGACGCCTGCCTGCGCCCCGACCCCCGGGACCGTCCCTCCATCGACGAACTCACCCGGACGCTCAACCTGTTGGTACCCCAGGGACGCCACGCCCCGAGAGCGCCGGTCGCCGAATCGAAGGAGACGGGACACTCACGGCGATGACTGATGGCGACGGCTCCGGGCAGCCGGTCAGGCCAGGCCGCGGAGCTTGTCGGGGTTGACCTGGAACCGCAGGTGCTGGATGCGGCCGTCGGCGAGGTCGTAGCTGAGTGCGCCGACCGGGTGGCCGCCCATGGTGAACAGGACGCCCTGTTCGCCGTTGATGGTGGCCGGTTGCCAGGCCATGCCCTGGAGTTCGGGCTTGGCCAGGACGCCCAGCATCCAGCGGGCGACGGGGTCGGTGCCGTGCAGGGGGCGGCGGGCGGCGGTGACCTTGCCGCCGCCGTCGGACCAGGCGGTCACGTCCGGGGCGAGCAGTTCCATCATCGCGTTCAGGTCGCCGCCGGTGCAGGCGGCGAGGAAGCGGTCGGTGACGTCGCGTCGCTGCGCGGGGTCGGCATCGAAGCGCGGGCGGCGGGCCCGGACGTGCTCGCGGGCGCGGTGCGCGGTCTGCCGGACCGTCGCCTCGCTGCGGTCGAGGATCGTGGCGATCTCGGCGTGCGAGTACCCGAAGGCCTCGCGCAGCACGAAGACCGCCCGCTCGACGGGGGTCAGGCTCTCCAGCACGACGAGCATCGCGGTGGAGACGGTGTCGGCCAACTCCGCCTCCTCGGCGACGTCGGGGGTGGTGAGCAGCGGCTCGGGCAGCCACGGTCCGACGTAGGACTCGCGGGTGGCCCGGGCGGAGGTGAGGCGGTTGAGCGAGAGGTTGGTGACGGTGCGCACCAGGTAGGCGCGCGGGTTGGCCACGGTCTCGCGGTCGGCCTGGCTCCACTTGAGCCAGGCGTCCTGCAGCACGTCCTCGGCGTCGGCGACGCTGCCGAGCAGTCGGTAGGCGGTGCCGAACAGCAGCCGGCGGTGCTCGGTGAAGGCGTCCAGGGGTTCGACGGTCGCAGACGTGTTGATCATGGAGGGTCAGGCTGCCACCACCAGGGGAGGCTCGGCAAGGGCCTTGAGCCCGTCCACGCTGCTCGAGTGGGTCGGCGCCCAGCCGAGCTCGGCCCTGGCCTTGGCGTTGGCCAGGCGCAGGTTGGTCGCCATGATGGTGTGCGCCAGCGGCGCCGGGCGCAGCAGCCACAGCGGAATGGTCATCGGTGCCGGCGCGCCGAAGGCCTCGGCGACCGCGCGCACGTGGGCGCCAAAACCGAGTGGGGCGTCGTCGACGATGTTGTACGCCTGGCCGGCGCGGCCGCCCTCGACCGCGACGGCGACGGCGCGGGCCGCGTCGTCCGCGTCCACCCAGGACAGGGCGCGGCCCTGGTCGGCGACGACCGGCAGGGCGCGCTTGCGCAGCATCGGCAGCACGGTGGTCTCGGTGACGCCGGCGCCGTAGAACATGCCGAAGCGCAGGCTGACCGCCTCCAGGCCCTCGGCGGTGAACGCGAGCTCCTCCTTGGTGCGCATCGCGCCGACGTGGCGCTCCAGCCAGGGGTTGGGCTGGGCGGGGCCGAAGGCGTCGCCGTCCTCGGTGAGCGGCCGGTCGCCGTGGTCGCCGTAGCCGTAGCCGAACATCATCGACTCCACCACGATCCGGCGGGCTCCGGTCTCCCGGGCGGCGGCGATCAGGTTCGGGGTGCCCTCGGTGCGCAGCAGGTTGGTGGCGGCCATGTCCTGGTGACGCATCATCGACTTGCCCTGCAGAGCGGTCGCCGCGTGCACCACGACGTCGAACCCGAGCCCGTCCACCGCGCGCAGCACGGCCTCAGGGTCCAGCAGGTCCGCCCGCACGGCACTGCCCTCGCCCCGCCCGAGCCCGGCCACCTCGTGCCCAGCCGCCCGCAGCTCCCGGGTGATCTTCCGACCCAGCAGACCGCTCGCCCCCGCCAGCAGCACCTTCATGACCGTCTCGCTTCCCTGTCGTCGTGTTCGGCTCCGTGTGTCGGAGTCGCCCATGGGACAGGCGAGCGGCGACGAACGTGACACCGGGACGCGTGATCTGGGTCACTGCGTGCGTCCACTTGGGGGTAGCGCGGCACTCGAAGGAGTGGCCAGCGTTGCGGCGGGGCCGCAGGCCCCGCGTTCCGCCGCTCCGTCGGCCCATCCTCGTTCGGTGCCACTGATCCATGGGAAGCGCTTCGGACGAGCAGCGGTCGACCACGCGACAGCGAAGCCGACGCCGAAACCAATGCCGACGCCGACACCGGCCCCGCGGCCGCCCCGGCAGGCCGGAGCCGGGACCGGAGCCGGGACCGGACCCGGGGCGGGCGGGCGGCAGGCGCGGCAGCCGTACCTCCTTCCGCCGGTGCCGGGCAGCGCGTGGTGGGTCTGGGCGATGGCCGCGGTGCTCTTCGCCCTCTACATCGCGCTGTCCGTGCGGATCCACGAGCGGATCCTCTCCAACAGCTACGACCTGGGCATCTTCGAGCAGGTGGTGCGCTCCTACGCGGACGGGCACCTGCCGGTCTCCGAGTTGAAGGCGCCCGGCTTCCCCGTGCTGGGGGACCACTTCTCGCCCGTGCTGGCCCTGGTGGCGCCCGCCTACCGGCTCTGGCGCACCCCGGTGACGCTGCTGGTGGCGCAGGCCGCGCTGATCGCGGGCAGCATGGTGCCGCTGGTCCGCTGGGCCCGCCGCCTGCTGGGCGACGGGGCGGCCGCGGTGGTCGGCGCCTGCTACGGCCTGTCCTGGGGGGTCGCCAGCGCGATCGGCTTCGACTTCCACGAAGTGGCCTTCGCCGCCCCGCTGCTGGCCCTCTCGCTGGCCGCGCTCGGCGACGGCAGACCGCGCGCCGCGGTCTGCTGGGCGCTGCCGCTGCTACTGGTGAAGGAGGACCTCGGGCTCACGGTGGCCGTGATCGGCCTGCTGGTCGCCAGGCGCGGTGCGCGGCGACTGGGGCTGGGGACGGCGGCCGCCGGGGTGGCCGGGTCGCTGCTGACGATCCTGGTGGTGCTGCCGGCCTTCAACCCGGGCGGCGACTTCGCCTACTGGTCCTACCTCGGCGGCGCGGCCGGCGGGACCGGCTCCGGCTCCGGCGACGCGAGCGGCGGGACGGTGTTGGCGGGTCTGCTGTACAAGGGCACGATCGGGCTGGTCACGCCCGAGGCCAAGGCGACCACGGTGGTGCTGCTGCTGGCCCCCACGCTCTTCCTGGCGCTGCGCTCCTCGCTGCTCTGGGCTGCGGTGCCGACGCTGGTGTGGCGGTTCGCCTCCACCGACCCGGTCCACTGGGGCACCGCCTACCACTACTCGCTGGTGCTGATGCCGATCGTCTTCGCCGCCTTCGTGGAGGCGCTGGCCGCCCGGCGCGCGCGGGAGGGCAGTGTGCGGCGGTACCTGCTGGGCGCGGCGGGGGTCTGCCTGCTGCTGCTCCCGCAGTACCCGTTCTGGCAGCTGGTCCAGCCGGCCACCTGGCGCACCGACCCCCGGCTCGCCGTCGCCCGCCGGCTGATGGACCGCATCCCGGACGGCGCCACCGTCCAGGCCTCCACCCTGCTGGTGCCCCAGCTCACCAACCGCACCACCGTCGGCCTGTTCGGCTGGGAGCCCAGCCGGCCCGACTCGCAGTGGATCCTGGTGGACACCTGGACACCGGCGTACAAGCGCTGGCCGCTGACGGTCGAGATCGAGCGGAACCGGCTGAACTGGCAGCGCGCCCACGGCTACCACGATGTGGCGGACGAGGACGGCTACGTGCTGCTGGAACGGACGGGCTGAGGCGTTGAGCAGCGGGGCCCGGCGGGTGCGGGGCCCGGTGGGTGCGGGGCCGGCGGGTACGGGGCCGGTAGGGTCAGGAGCTGACCAGCACGGCCTGCTCGGCGAACCGGCGGTTGGCCGCGGTCTGTTCGCGGTAGGGGAGCGGCAGGTCGGGGGTGGCCAGCAGGCGGTCGCAGGCGGCCAGCGAGGCGCGCGGGTCGCCGGTCCAGTAGGCCGTGATGGAGTACTCGAAGAGCAGTCCCCAGCGGTAGACCCAGGGCTGGGTGAAGAGCCAGTCGCCCGGCGCCTCCCGGTCCAGGCCGGCCCCGGCGAACGCGTGCGCGGCCTGGTACCGGCCCATCTGCCGGAGCCGGCAGGCGAGTTCGTAGCAGGCCTCGAGTCGCTGGGGGCGACTCTCCCAGGCCTGCAGCAGGGCGTCCATGGCGGCCGGCCAGTCGCCGCTCTCCGCAGTCAGCACGCCGACCTGGAGCAGCGCGTAGTACACCTCCTCCGCCCAGCCGCCCATCAGCGCGCGCCGCCGGTAGAGCTCGACCGCCTCGGCGGTGCGGCCGAGGTCGCGCATGGTCTGCGCGAGGTAGAAGACCGCGCGCGAGTTGTCGGGGTCACGCGCCAGCTCCGCGCGCAGCAGGCGGGCGTCCCGCTCGAACTTGTCGGAGCGGGAGCCGCCGTCGGCGAAGTGCTCGATGACCAGTGCGTCGAGGTCGGCGGCCCGGTCCTGCTGATCGGTCGTCAGGTACTCGTGGGTGGCGCCCTGGTAGCGCCAGTCGATGCTGCCGCGGACCAGCCGCTTGATCCGGTACTCCAGGTCGGCGGCGTGGCGCACCAGGTAGGAGTCGGCGGTCAGCTCGGGCAGCGGGCCGTCCTGGCGCACCACCATGTCGGCGTCGACGAGCAGGAGGTAGTCCGCCTTGCCGCGGGCGTGCCGGATGTTGAGCGTGCGGTTGTGCCCGAAGTCGACCCAGGGCTCCTCGTGCAGCTCGCCGGGGATCCCGGACAGGGCGCGGCGGACCAGCTCCTGGGTCCCGTCGGTCGAGCCGGTGTCGGAGATCACCCAGGTGTCGATGAGCCCGCGCACCGAGGCCAGGCAGCGCTCGATGACCTTCGACTCGTCCTTGACGATCATGCACAGGCAGACGGTGGCCCGCCGGCCGCCGGAGTCCGGCCTGCGGGGGCGGGAGACGCCGGAACGAGCCGGGCGGGCCGGGGAATTGTCAGGTCGTGCCACAACTGCCTCTCGGGGGGCGGGCGATGGGCTGCGGGGAACGGTGCGGAGCGGGTAGGGCTTGCCCGGGGCACCCAGCGTGCTGCCGATGCTAGTTCGCGCACGGCCGGGGGCCGTGCTGCAACACGGCGCCCCGCCGCAGCGGCCGGGCCATCCGCGTGGTCGGTGTGGGCCGGTTCAGTGACATTCCGGTCCGCCGCCGGTTGAACCGCGCACCGCGTCGACATCAATGGCGGGCGAGAGGCGGGGTGCTCCGCCCTGCCGCCCGTCCGACGGATGAGGAGTCCTGGGTGTCTTCACGTGGAACGCAGATCCCGAAGGCGGCGGTGCCGAACCGCCGGAAACAAGCCGCGGTGGGTGCGGCACTGCTCATCGCGGCCGTCGTGTCGAGCAGCGGCACCGCGGTCGCGGGCGGGGTGTTCATCTACCGCCCGCACCTGAGCCACCTGATGGGGGACGGGGGCGGCCACGACAAGGACCACTGCCGGCCGATGGACGACGTGATGTCGGGCGACGGCAGGCAGGCGTCCGCCGACGACGTCCACCAGATGGTGCACCAGCTCGCCGGATCGGTGTTCCAGCAGGACGGCCAGGACCGGGCGGTCCGGGGCGGTGGCGGGCACTACGGGTTCCCGCAGGGCATGGAGGGCGGCGGTGACGACCACGGCAAGGGCCACGACATGGAGTGCGTGGGCCCGACCGGCCCCACCGGCCCGGCGGGTCCCACCGGCCCGACCGGCCCTGCCGGGACGGGAACCGGCTCCACCGGCCCGACCGGCCCGACCGGCGTCGGCGTGACGGGCCCCACCGGCCCGACCGGCCCCGCCGGGACGGGAACCGGGTCCACCGGCCCGACCGGCCCGACGGGTGCGACCGGCAACACGGGTGCGACCGGTAACACGGGTGCAATGGGCAACACCGGCGCCCAGGGCGTCACCGGCCCGACCGGACCCGCCGGGTCGAGCACCGGCGTCACCGGGCCCACGGGTCCGACTGGTCCGACCGGTCCGACCGGTCCGACGGGCGACACGGGTGCGACGGGCAACACCGGCGCCGAGGGCAGCACCGGACCGACCGGGCCCACGGGTCCGACCGGTCCTACCGGCGCGACGGGCGACACCGGCGCCCAGGGCCCCACGGGTGCGACCGGTGCGACGGGCAACACCGGATCGACCGGACCCACCGGTGCGGCCGGGCCGTGCAACTCGATCGACTCGGTCGTCCACGGCCAGTTCCTCTACACCGGTGTGGTCAAGAACGGCGCCGTCCAGGTCGGCAGCGCCGCGCTCAACAGTTCGTCGGCCGGTACCGCCACCTGGTCGAACACCCCGGCGCTGCCCACCGGCGCCACGCCCGCCTGCGGCGTGGCCGTCGCGGACCAGGGCAACACCATCGTGGTGGAGACCGTCACCACGACCAACCAGGTCTACATGACCACCTGCGCCTTCGCGCACGACTCCACCGCGGTGGACTGCATCACCGGCAACCCGGGCTGGACGCTGGTCACCGCCCAGCCGAACGCGCCGCGGCGCTCCGCCCCGCCCTTCGGCGTCGGCGAGCCCTTCCGGCCCGGCCCGACCGAGCGGCACCGCTCGGTCAAGGTGAACTGGGAGCCGTACGTCCGCCGTACCTTCTGAGCCAGCCTGCCCCGGTGACCCGTCTGCCCCCGGCCTTCGCGCCGGGGCAGACGGGTCGAACCGGTGGGACCGGTGGCTCGGTGGCTGCTCGTCGGCACAGTGCTCGCGGGAGTACCACTCGAATGCCGGAACCCGGTTTGCCCAGGTCCGCGGGGAGCGTGCAGGCTGCCCCTGCCCGCCGTGCCCGGTGATCGTGACGTGCCGAGCGGGCCTGGCGGTCAGGCGAGAGGCGGAGCGCATGCGGACCGGTGCACAGGGGGATGTCGGCGCACTGACCGTGGCCGAGGGGCGGGGGAGGGGCGGCACGGGCCCGTCCCTGCGCGACCTGCCCGTGAACGACCAGGCCGAGGCCCTCTACCGTGCCACGCTGTGCGACCCCCTGGGGCGGCCGCCGTACGCCGCCTATCGCCGGCTGCGTGAGGTGGCACCCCGACTGCGCACCGCCGATGGGGCCTTGATCCTCAGTACGTACCGGGACTGTGCGGAGGCCCTGCACCATCGCGGCCTCGGGAAGGGCGAATTCCAGCCGTCCGCCGGTTCTCCCAACGGTACGGTCGCCCGGCGGGCCGGCGCGGGTGAGGACTCGTTCACCCCTCCCAGCGGCCTGCTGGCCTTCGTCAACCCGCCCGACCACACCCGCCTGCGCCGGTTGGCGTCCGTGGCCTTCCAGGACCTGCCGAGACTGCGTGCGGCGATCACCTCGTTCGTCGATGCCCTGCTGGCCGAGCTGCCCGCCAACGGGGACTTCGTCGCCACTGTCGCGGAACCGCTGCCGGCCCTCGCCACCGGCGAACTCCTGGGAGTTCCCGCCGGCGACGTGGCCGAGGTCCGCGCCCTGTCCCGTTCGGCCTTCACGCTGCTCACGCCGAACCTGCTCGGCCACGATCCGGCCGGTGCGGTTGCCGCCTGGCGGGGCCTGAGCAGGTACTTCGCCGCGTTGCTTCGTGACGGGAGCCGACGCCGTGGTGACACCGGGCTGGGCCGCATGGCCGCCCGAGGCGTCCAGGACGGCATCGATGACGCCGACGTGGCGACCACCGCCACGGTGCTGTCGGTGGCGGGCTACCAGACCACCGCCAACCTGCTGGGCAACGGTCTGCACTCGCTGCTGGGGTCACCGGACCAACTGCGGGCGTTGCGGGCCGACCCCGCGCTGACCCCGCAGGCCGTGGACGAAATGCTCCGCCACGACGCTCCCGTCCACACGGTGCCGGGCGAGACGCTGCGTCGGACCACGCTGGCGGGCCTGGTGCTGGAGGCCGGCGAGCAGGTCATCTGCCTGATCGGTGCGGCCAACCGTGACCCCGACCGGTACCGCGACCCGGACCGCTTCGACATCCGTCGGCGCGCAGGTGCGCACCTGGCCTTCGCGGCGGGCCCGCACTACTGCATCGGGGCGCACCTGGCCCGACTGCAGGCGGAGATCGTCTTCACCCGGCTGCTGGCCACCTACCACGACATCGAGCTCGCCGGCGCCCCCGTGGGTCACCCGGGCACGACCATTCACGGGCTGCGGGAGCTGCCCGTCGACGTCGCCTGAGCACCCACCGAGGGTCCCGGGGCGGTTGGGCCGGTCGGGGGATTTCCGTCCGGGTGCCGAAACCTCCGCGGTGGACCGGCGGTGGATCGTTTCCCCTGCTGCGGTGTCTGCCCACGGTGGCGGGCGCCGTCCCGTCGTCGGTCGCTCGATCGGCTCAACCGGCGCCACCCGAATGCCGGTTGGGGATCTTGCGCGGGCTGCCGAGCAGCACCGATCCTGCCAGGCATCCGTTGCGCCGGAAGGGACGTGTGGTGGGCGAGACTGTCGAAGCGGTGGCCGTGGTCGGTGTGGGGTGCAGACTGCCGGGGCGCGTACGTGGTCTCGACGACCTGTGGCGACTGTTGGTCTCGCAGACCGACGCGGTCGGCAGCGTTCCGCCCGACAGGTTCGACGCCGCCGCGATCACGGCGCCGCGTACGCCCTCGGGAGCACCCCGTCCGGGAACGACCTACACCGCCGCGGGCGCTTTCCTGGAGGAGGACCTCGCGCTCTTCGACGCGGACTACTTCGGGATCTCCCCCAAGGAGGCTTCCCGTCTCGACCCGCAGCAGCGCCTGTTGCTGGAGTGTGCGGTGGAGGCCCTGGACGATGCCGGAATCCGGGCGGGGGAAGTGGCGGGCACCGACACCGCCGTGGTGGTCGGCAGCTCGGCCGGAGAATACCTGGCGCTGCAGGGCCGGGATCCACAGTCCGTCAACCCGTACACCATGCTGGGCAATGCGGGCTGCAACGTCGCCAACCGCCTCTCGCACTTCCTCGACCTGCGCGGTCCGTCCTACGCGGTGGACACCGCCTGCGCCTCCGCGCTGACGGCCGTGCACGAGGCGTGCCACAAGATCCGCTCCGGCGAGTGCGCCACGGCCCTGGCCGGTGGCGCCTCGGTGATCCTGGGGCCGCTCGCCTACCAGGGGTTCGCGGCCGCGCAGATGCTCTCGCCGACCGGCCGCTGCCGGCCGTTCTCCGCCGACGCCGACGGCTACGTGCGGGCCGAGGGCGCAGGCATCGTGGTGCTCAAGGCCCTGTCCCGAGCACGCGCGGCCGGGGACCGGATCCACGCGGTGATCGTGGCCGGCGGCGCCAACGCGGACGGGCGCACGCCCGGCCTCGCCCTGCCCAGCGCCCGCGCGCAGGCGGATCTGCTGCGCCGGGTGTACACGGACTTCGGGATCGACCCGGCCGCGCTGGGTTACGTGGAGGCGCACGGGACCGGCACGCCGGCCGGGGATCCGGTGGAGTGCGCGTCGCTGGGCGAGGTGCTCGGGATGGCGCGGGGCGGACGGCCGCTGCCGATCGGCTCGGTCAAGTCGAACCTCGGGCACCTGGAGGCGGCCTCCGGGATCGCGGGGCTGCTGAAGGCGATCCTGGTGGCCCAACGGGGCCGCATCCCGGCCACGTTGCACGCCGGTGTGCCGAACCCGGCGATCGACTTCGCTGCCCTCGGGCTGGCACCGGTGACCCGCGAGCAGCCGCTCGTCGACCACGGGCAGGGCCCCCTGGTGGGCGTGAACTCCTTCGGCTTCGGCGGCACCAACGTCCACCTGGTGCTCGCGGCCGACGCCCAGGACCACCGGCCGCCGGCCACGCCGGCCCCGGGCGAGGTACCGTCCGCCGGTGCGGCGCAGGACCGCCGTCGGCCCCTTGTGATCAGCGCACGCACCCCGGCCGCCCTCGCCCAGGCAGCGGGAGACTGGGCCGACCGCCTCGAGGCCCTCGACCCCGCCGACCGCCCCGCCTTCGACGACCTCGCCTACACCTCGGCCTGTCGGCGCACCGGTCACCGCGAGCGGGCCGCGGTGTGGGCCGAGGACGCCGGACAGGCCGCGACGGCGCTGCGCGCCCTGGCGGCCGGCGGGGGGCCGGGACCGGACGGTGCCGCGACGGTGGCCGTGGAGCGAGCCGTCGGCCGTGGACGGGTGGCGTTCGCCTTCGCGGGCGCCGGCGCCCAGTGGGTCGGGATGGGGCGGGAACTGCTGTCCGTGGACCGGCACTTCGCCGCGGAGGTACGGGCCGTAGACGAGGCCCTGCGACCGCACCTGGGCTGGTCGGTGGCCGACGACGCGCAGGCAGGGGAGTCCCCGACTGTTCGCGGCCCGTCGATCATCTGTCAGTGACGGCTCCACCGCTCGCTCCACCTGGGGGGCTGGTCCGGGATCACCCACGTGTTGTCAACGAGCCCGGGGCGCGGTGCCGGTAACCTCCATGCACGGCAGAGTATGTACAGGTACTACCGGGTCGCCGTGTTCTCGGCGCGGCCGCGAGTCCGGGCCAGGGCTGAGGAGTAGCTGCGGGTGAATCGGATGGCAGACGTCGCGGTTCGGGCGACCGGGCTACGGGTGGTCCGGGGTGGGCGGGTCGTTCTGGACGGGCTCGACTTCCAGATCGGGCATGGGAGCGTCACGGGCGTCCTCGGGCCCAGCGGCTGCGGGAAATCGACCCTGATGCGGGCGATTGTCGGGTCCCAGTCGCGGGTGTCCGGTGAGCTGGAGGTGTTGGGGCTGTCCGCGGGACACCCCGCGCTGCGCTCGCGGGTCGGGTACGCCGCGCAGGCTTTCGCCGTCTACCGTGACCTGACGGTGCGACAGAACCTGGACTACTTCGCATCGATCCTCGGGTTCCGGTCACGCTCTGCGCGTCGTGAACTCGTCGCCTCGGCGATCGAGGACGTCCGCCTCGGCGAACACGCGGGAGTCCTGGTCGGGCGTCTGTCGGGTGGGCAGCTCAGCCGGGTGTCACTCGCCGTCGCACTGCTCGGCCGACCCGAGCTGGTCGTCCTCGACGAACCCACTGTGGGTCTCGACCCGGTGCTGCGGCTCGAACTGTGGGCCCTGTTCAACCGCCTGGCCGCCGAGCGCGGCACGGCGTTCCTGGTGTCGAGCCATGTCATGGACGAGGCCGAGCGGTGCGCGGACCTGCTCCTCATGCGGGCAGGGCGGATCATCGCCGGCGGCGGCCCGCAGGCGCTCAAGGAGAGCGCCGGCACGGCAACCGTGGAGGAGGCCTTTCTCCGCCTGGTGGGAGACTCCGGGCTCCGGCAGGAGGCGGTGTGATGACCGCGTACCGCACCCTCGTCACCACGCGCCGCGTGCTCCGCCAGCTCGCCCACGATCCCCGCACGGTCGTCCTGATGCTCAGCGTTCCGTGTCTGTTGCTCACTCTGCTGTCGTGGGTCTACGACGCCTCGCCGCAGACCTTCGACCGCGTGGGTTCCGCCCTGCTCGGGGTCCTGCCGCTGAACACCATGTTCCTGGTGACGTCCGTCAGCACGCTGAAGGAGCGCACCTCCGGGACCCTGGAGCGGCTCCTGTCGCTGCCGCTGGCCAAGGCCGATCTGGTCGTGGGTTACGCCCTCGCCTTCGCCGTCGTCGCCGTGCTCCAGGTGGCGCTCGCCACCTCTCTCGCGGTGCACGTGCTCGGGGTCCGTGTTGCCGGTCCGGTGTGGTTGCTGCTGCTTGTCGCCCTCTGGGCCTCGCTGCTCGGCATCGCGCTGGGGTTGTCGGTCAGCGCGTTCGCCGTCACCGAGTACCAGGCGCTGCAGTTCGCGCCGGCGGTGCTCCTGCCGCAGATCCTCGTGTCAGGGCTGCTGGTGCCACGGGGGAGCATGCCGTCCGTGGTGCGCGCCGTCGCGGACTGGTCGCCGATCTCGCGCGTCGTCGACGCGGAGGCCGAGGTCCGGCTGCACCCGGACCTCACGGTCGCCTTCGGACGTGACCTGGCCTTCGTTGCCGCCTGGGTGGTCCTGGTACTGCTGGTGGGAGCGGCTACGCTGCGCCGCCGGTCGTAGCGGCGTCAACCGCCCGGGCCGGTACCGCGGGGACGGAGGCGGTGGTGCGCAGGCGCGGCTCTGCCGTCATGCGGAGCTTGTGGGGGCGGGAGGTGGCCGCCAGCATGGTCCGCACCGGTTGGCGCGGAGTGACGGGGAGGATCCGGATGCGCGAGGCGATGGCAGCCACGGCGACCGGTGTGCCCATGCCGGCGAGGGAGGCCCCGGTGCAGCGGTGGGCCCCCGCACCATAGGGCAGATAGGCATGGCGTGGGATGGCCTTGGCGTTCTCCGGCAGCCATCGGTCAGGGGCGAACGTGTGGGGGTCGGGATAGACCGTCGGTTCGCGGTGCATGGCCTGGATGTTGAGTGCGACCGTGGTGCCGGGCGGAAGCGTGTATCCGCCCAGTTCCACTGTGCGCCTGCTCTCCCGCACCAGCAGCGGCGCCGGTGGGTGGAGTCGGAGCACCTCCGCGACGACCCGGCTGGTGTAGGGGAGAGCCTCGGGGATGTTCTCCGGCACGGTCGTCCCGTCGGCGAACGCGGCGTCCGCCTCCTGGTGCACGGCGGCCTCGACGTCGGGGTGGTCGGCCAGCACCAGCCAGGTCCAGCACAGGGCCGAGGCCGTGGTGGACATGCTCGCGTACCAGAAGGTCGCCATCTCGTCGATGACGTCTTTGTGGGTCAAGGGCGCGCTCGTCGGGTTCGGTTGCCTGGCCAGCTTCAGCTGGGTGAGCAGTGAGCGCGTGGTGTCGGTGGGCTCGGCCTGCGCGTACATGGCTTCGAGTGCCTTGCGGGTCCAGGCGATGAGGTGTCGGTAGCGTCGTCTCTCCGGGGTGGGGAGTACGGAGTACCAGGCCGGCAGGAGACCGCGTAGGAAGATCCCGTGGGAGAGCGACGCGATCATTCGGCTCACCTCGTGGAAGTCCTCCGCACCCTTGTAGTCGAAGAGAGTGCGGCAGGCCAGTTGCCCCGCCAGGTGGATCATCCGCTCGTCCACGTGCACGTCGGTGTCCAGCGGCCATGACCGAGCGCAGTCCAGGGCCAGTTCCCGCACCGTCGGGGCGAAGGCGCTCACGCGCTGGCGGCTGAACGCGGGCTGGACGAGCTTGCGCCGCTCCTCGTGAGGAGCCCCCTCCAGGGTGAGCATTCCCGATCCGGTCGCCGAACGCAGGCCCCTGCCCTGGCGTCCCTTGGTGAACGCGTCGGCCTTGGTGACGAGGACCTCGTGCGCCAAGGCCGCGTCGTTGACGGCGTACACGGTGACGGGCCCGAGCCGGACACG
The DNA here is from genome assembly GCF_050325825.1 of Kitasatospora sp. LaBMicrA B282. Taxonomy (NCBI): domain Bacteria; kingdom Bacillati; phylum Actinomycetota; class Actinomycetes; order Kitasatosporales; family Streptomycetaceae; genus Kitasatospora; species Kitasatospora sp. LaBMicrA B282. The sequence goes on along the minus strand of NZ_JBNQTI010000005.1, from coordinate 33,815 downwards.
CGAGAGGGGCTCCGCCTGTTGCACGCGTTCCAGCGCCGTGGGGATGCCCAAGCGGAGCAGGGAGAGGTGGCCGACGAGTGGTCGGTGCCCGGGCGCCCAAGGAATCTCATTCAGTCCTGGCACGAACATCTCCTGTCTTGACGGTCCACGGGACGGGGCGATCCGGTGGGCTGGGCAGCTGCTGCCGGATCGCCGGATCTGTCTACTCCATGCAGTCGGACACCTTTTTGACGAACCGCTCCAGGGTGTCGTCGAATGCCAGGAGTTCCACGGGGATCCTGATTCCCAGGAGCCGCTGCAGCATGACTTTCAGTTCGATGAGGCAGACGGAGTCGATTCCCATGTCCGTCATGGAAGCGCCGGGAACGATGCGGGCCTCATCGACCCCGAGGTCGACGATCAGGGTCTTTTTCGAGAGCTCCAGCAGGTCGTCCGTGCGGGGCCGATCCGCGGCGCTGGTCCGAGGGGCCGTCATCGGAGGATGTCGATGGCGGCGGCACCGGCGGTGAAGCCCAGGCCGAAGGCGAACATGACCACCTTGGCTCCCGGGGTCAACCTGCCGCTCTCCCGCCCGAGCGTCAGCCCGGACAGAATGTTGGCAGGCCCCATGTTCCCCAGGAGATGAACGTGCGGCGGCACCACGGCGGGGTCGATTCCGCAGAAGCGGACCATCATGTCGATGATGCGCCGGCTGGGTTGGTGGGTGATGCCGAGGTCGACGTCGCCGGCCTTCCACCCGGCGTCGTCCAGCACCTGATCAAGGAGGCGGGGGAGCAGCTCGCTGCCCGCTTCGAGTTGCGCCGTGCCCGCCATGCGGTAGTGGTCGTACTCCACGGCGAATCCGTTCTCGCGCCGTGACCCGCCGGTTCGCCAGGTGTGCCCCAGGCGCCAGAGCTGGTTGTGCGTCTCCCACCGGAGGGCCCGCAGCCGGCAGTTGGTGCCGCCGGCGCCAGGGGTCGAGAGGATCACTGCGGCTGCCCCGCTGCCGAAGAGTCCGGCAGTGTCCTCGTCGCGGGGGTCGATCTGGTCGCTGATGTCCCCGGCGCCGCAGAGGATGACCCGCTCGCACCGCCCGGTCTCCAGCAGTGCGAGGGCGATGTCCAGGCTGGACATGATCTCGGCGCACCCGGCCTCGACGCTGAGCACGCGCACGGAGTCGAGCCCGAGCGTCCCGCCCACCACGACACCGCTCTGCGGGAACAGGTGGTCGCGTCCGGCCTGGACGTGCAGGAGCACGGTTTCGTTGCCGAGGGTGGAGAGTTCGAGCCCGGCGTCGTCGCAGGCCCGCCGGATCGCGTTCGCGGACAGGCTGGTCACGGTCTCCCCGTCGGCGGGAAGCCGTCGCTCGATGATGCCCGTGCGCTGCTGCAGGAAATTCGCGGGTCGGCCGAGTGCCAGCGAGGTTTCCTCATTGCTGACGACGCGCGAGCCGAAGCAATGGCCCGTACCGATCAGAGAGAAGTTGATGTTCATCTTTTCCCAGAGGCTTGGTATCGATGATTCGCCTGCTGATTCTATGGCGGTGCGTGTCCGAAGATGTGTCGTGCATCTCCGAGTATTCCGGCTCGAACGGGTGAATCTCCGGCTCCTTTCCCGAGGTTGCGCGGGCAGCCGTGCTTCGCCGTCGGATGATCGGGTTCGCAGTGTTTCCGAGTTCATGCGCCGCTGTGGCGCGCAGTGCCGGGAGGGCCTAGCCGTGAACGATCGTCTGAAAGCGGGGGAGGACGTCGTCGTCACCGGTCTCGGTCTCGTCACACCGGTCGGCGTCGGCGTCGAGTCGTCCTGGAAGGGCCTGCTCACCGGCGTGTCCGCAGCCGCCACCGACCCGGACATGGCGGGGCTGTCGGTCGACTTCCGCTGCCGGGTGCCCGAGTTCGAGAGCGGCGTCGACGGCCGCCTGGTGCGACGCCTCGACCCGGGCGCGCTCTTCGCGCTGATTGCGGTCAGAGAGGCGTGTCGGGACGCCGCCCTCGATCCGCAGCAGTGGGACGCCCAGCGCGTCGGTGTCGTCCTGGGTGTGTCGGGCAGCAGCCTGCAGCACCTCGCGAACGAGTTCGCGCTGCTGGCCGGTGGCGAGGCCGAAGCCGTCTCCGCCCTCATCGTGCCGCGCAGCCTGCCGAGTTCGGCCGCCTCCGAGGCAGGACTCGACCTCGGCGCGCGCGGGCCGGTCCTCGCTGTGGCCGCCGCCTGCGCGTCGGGCACGGTCGCCCTGGGCACGGCCCGGGACCTCCTGCTGGCGAACAGGTGCGACGTCGTCTTCGCGGGCGGCGCCGAATCACCGGATCCGCGCTTCTACGCCGCGGCCTTCGGGCAGTTGGGCGCGCTGTCCACCCGTGCGGCCGACCCCGGGGGAGCCTGCCGTCCGTTCGACCGCGGCCGGGACGGCTTCGTCCTCGGCGAGGGCGCGGGGGTGCTCGTCCTGGAGCGTGCCGCGCATGCCCGTGCCCGCGGAGCCCGACCGAGGGCACGCTTCGCCGGCTTCGGCTGTGCGTCCGAGGCGCACCACTTCACCGCGCCCCATCCGGCCGGCCGGGGCTTCGTCGACGCCGCTCGCCAGGCGCTTCGGGAGGCCGATCTCGCGGACACCGACATCCACCACGTCAACGCGCACGCCACCGCGACCGTCCTGGGCGACCGGGCCGAACTCACCGCGCTCCGTGCGGTCTTCCGCGATCCGCCGGCCGTCACCGCGATCAAGAGCGTGGTCGGTCATGCCCTGGGCGGCGCCGGCGGAATTCAGGCGGTCTGTACCGTACTCACCCTGCGCGACCAGGTGATCCCGCCGACGGCGAACTTCTGCAGCCCGGACCCGGGCGTCGAGGCGGACATCGTCCACAAGGAGCCACGGCAGGCGCGGATCCGGGCGGCCCTCACCCAGTCCTCCGGCTTCGGGGGGCACACGGCCGCGGCGGTGTTCACCGCGTCGTAGGCGGCCGCCGCTCAGCGCACGAGCCGGTCCAGGAAGGCGTTGCCGAAGATCCGGGCGGGGTCGAGGCGGTCGAGCACCGCCACCGCCTCGTCCCAGCCGGGGCCGCCGCCGGCCCGGTGGCTCTCCGGAATGACGCGGCCCAGCACATCGGGGTCGGCCCAGGCGGCGTCGGCGGTGTAGGCCCAGCTCTTGGACCACTCGACCCGCAGTGCGGCCCGGCTGCCGTCGAAGGTGGCGACCAGGAGTTGCTCCAGGTCGCGGCCGAACTCGAACATGCCCGGGGTGCCGGGAAGGGTGATGACGTCGAACCAGACCGCGACATCCCACTCCGGGTGGTCCGGGCGCGCCCGGACCGCGGAGAGCAGCGGCGCCCGGGCACCGCGGACCCCGCAGACGGACGGGTCCTCCAGACCGGTGACCCGCATCTCCAGGCCGCCGTTGATCGGGAACCGGCCGCGTGCCTGATAGTCCATCAGCAGCCGGCGGTAGCCGCTGGTGACCTGGTGGGCCACCCACTGGACGTCGCTGCGCCGGGTCAGCACGGCGTAGCCGCTGGCGGTCATCCGCAGCATGGTGGGGCGTACGTAGTGGAGCAGGGTGCGGGACGGTCCCCAGAGGTCGGAGTGCAGACCGGCGGCCAACAGGTGGGTGACCACGTCCAGGCTGAGCAGGTCCTGCAGCAGGGTGCCGGAAGCCAGCACATCGGTCAGGTCGCCGGTGAGGCCGATCGCCGTGACCAGGTACTGGAGTTGCCCGAAGGTCGGGGCGAGCGACCAGGAGCCGCTGACCAGCCGGTCGACCAGGTCGGCGACCGGCTTCGGGATCTCGTCGGAGAACGGGTAGTTGTAGGGCCGGCTGACGACGCGGGAGGAGGCGGGGCGCTCGGGTGCGACGCTCCAGACCTTGAGCCAGGGGGACTCGGTGAAGGCGAACCAGATCGCCTCCACCCGCCCGCTCTGCTCCATGAAGTCGGCCAGGCCCTGGCCGCCGGTGGCACCCGGCGCGGCGAACAGTCGGTTCGCCGGGACGTCGACCAGGCTGAGGCAGCGCAGGTTCTGGTCGGTGCCGGCCCGCAGCACCGCCTCGGTGACGAAGGAGCGGCCCAGGTGGACCAGCAGGGCGGCGCTGTCCGGCTCGCTGCGCGCGAAGGTGCGCAGCGCGTACCGCCCGGCGACGTCGTCCCAGACCACGGCGGTCAGCTCGGTGACCAGGTCGCTGATCGAGCCGTGGCCGTGACCCGCAGGCGGGGTCTCACCGACCGCCGGGACGCCGGCACCGTGCCCGCCGACGGCCAGCACACCCCCCACGGTCAGGTCGCCGGGAGCCGGGCAGTGGGTGACCCCGAGGCCGCGGTCCGCCAGGTGGGCGAGCAGCGTCTCCATGTCCGCACCGGCCTGCGCCCGGACGGCGGGCGCGTCCGCGGTCCCGGCGGGGCTGACCGTGGTGAGGTGCCGGGTGGTGTCCACCAGGACGATCCGGCTGCTCGCCGGGGCACCGTCGGCAACGGTGAGCGGCGCGAAGGTGTGCCGGTACCCCACGGCGCGCAGCCGCCAGCCCTGGGCGTGCGCCCAGTTGGCGAGGGTGACCACGTCCCGCGGAGTCCGCGGGACGCAGGTCCACAGCTGGTCGGCCCGGATCTCGCCGGCCCAGTTCTCGTAGGTCTCGCGGTGGAGATCGATGCCGGCCGGGAAGGCGGGCGGGGCGGCCGGCGTCGGCACCCCGGTGGCGGCCTCGGCGTCGTCCGGGGTGAGCGTTCCGCGCAGCAGCCAGGCGGCGCCGCCGAGCGCGACGGAGCCGGCCAGCAGCCGCCGGCGGGTCAGTCCGTCCGGCGATGCGGAGACGGGGCTGCCTGCGTGGGCGCGGCCGTCGTGCGAGTCTGGTGCCGCGGATGTCATGAAGCCTCCCGGCTGGTTCGGCGAGCAGGTACGCCCGACCTGGTCGGGGCCGTTGGTCGGGGCCGTTGGTCGGGCGGGTGGTCGCGGAGCCGGCCACGGGCGGGGTCACACCGCCCGGCTCGGGGCGGTGCTCGGCCGTTCGGCAAGCACGGTGAACCGGATCCCGGCCGTGCGCAGCCGCTCGATCAGCGTCGCGCCCATCGCCGCCGCCGGGGTCACCTGGCCGGCCGTCACCGGCAGGTCGTCGAAGGCCAGGCAGAGCGCGGACTCGGCCAGGATCTTCGCGGTCTCGGTGTTGCCGGGGTCGCCCCCGCTGACCTCGGTGCGGACCCGGGCCTCGCCGCTGTCCGCGACGAACCTGACGGTGAACCAGGACTTTGCCCGCCGCTCGGCGCTCGGTCCCTCTCCGGGCTTGAGCAGCGCGCTCAACGTCCTGCGTGTGACGGGAAGCTGGGCTGCCGTCGCCAGCAGGGCGACGCCGGCGATGCCGAGGAGCGCGATCGGCAGGCGCTTCACGGCGGCGTAGTGGCGGTAGTGGAAGTCCGGGCCGTAGTGGGGCAGGGCGGCGGCCGAGCGGGCGACCACCTGCGCGTGGATGGTGGGCAGCGGCCAGGCCCAGGCCTGCGCCTCGGGGGACCAGGTGGGCCGGGCCGGGTCGGTGCGGATCCGCCGGCCCGCCGGCGGCTGCTCGATCGCCCGCCGTTCCCGGGCGGCCCGGGCGGCGGCACGCGGGCGGGACAGGACGGTGAGTGCGGAGGCGAGGGTGCCGCCCGAGGACCGGAACTCGGCCCGCAGGAAGCCGCTCACCGACACCGGGGCGTTCCTGGCGGCGGCGGGCAGCTGGCCGAGGGTGAAGAACACGCCGAGGTCGTGCGTGACGGAGGCGCCGCAGGAGTGCACCAGCCGGGCGCCGGTCGCCTTGGCCCGTGCGTGGTGCCGCAGGTACATCCGGTCGACGAACTCGAACTCGCCGGTCAGGTCGAGGTAGTCGGTGCCGGTGTCGGCGCAGGCGGCCACCAGCGGTTCGCCGTGGTGCAGGTAGGGGCCGACGGTGGAGATCACCACCCTGGCCGAAGCGGCCACCTCGCGCATCGCGGCGCGGTCGGCGGCGTCGGCCACGAGTACCGGAAGCTGCGCCAACCGCGGATCGGTGGCGGCGAGGCGGTCGCGGACCGAGCACAATCCGGCGAGGTCGCGTCCGGCCAGCGCCCACCGGCAGCCCTCGGGAACCGCGTGGGCGAGGTAGTCGGCCGTCAAGCGGCCGGTGAAGCCGGTGGCACCGAAGAGGACGAGGTCATAGGGGCGCTCGGCGGCCATGTTCTTCCCTGCTGGTCGATGGGGTTCGGTCGGGACGCTCGTCGCCGGTGGCGGGGCGCTCCCTCACAGCCGTGCGTAGAGGTCCTGGAATCGGAGCGAGGTCGCACGCAGCTCCTCCAGGTGGCGGCCGATCCGCTCGCGTGCCTCCTCCCCGGCGGGGCCCAGGTCGCCGCGGGTCATGATGCCCAGCGCCCGCAGAACGGGCAGCAGGACCTGTTCGCGGTGGATGTCGAGGTCGTAGATGCCGGCTGCCGCGATGCGCAGGGCTCTCGAGCGGAAGCCCGGGATCGCGGTGCCGGGCATCTCGAAGTCGCAGATCACGTCGGCGAGGGCGGCGGTGGCCGCGTCCGGCGCCAGCTCCAGAGCTGCTGCGAACAGGTCGCGGTAGAAGAGCATGTGCAGGTTCTCGTCGGCCGCGATGCGTGCGGTCAGTTGTTCGCCGAGCGGGTCACCGCAGGCCTTGCCGACGTTGCGGTGGGCTTCGCGGGTGGCCAGCTCCTGCAGGGTGGTGTAGGCCATGCTGTGCAGGATTTCCGGTCGGGCGAAGGCGTAACCGGTGCCGACCTGGCGCATGCGGTCGCGTTCGAGAGCGACGGGGTCGATGGCGCGGGAGGCGTGCAGGTAGGCACGCAGGGCGTCGGCGTGGCGCCCTTCCTCGGCGGTCCAGCGATGGATCCACGTGCCCCAGGTCCCGTCGATGCCCAGTCTGACGGCGAGTTCGAGGTGGTAGCTCGGCAGGTTGTCCTCGGTGAGGAGGTTGACGACCAGCGCGTCGCGCACCGCCGGCGCCAGTGTGGACTGCTCGGGAGCCCAGGGACGGCCGGCGAGCGGGCCGTCGTAGTCGTCGGCGGCGCTCCAGGGGACGTAGGTGTGGGGCATCCACTCCCGCGCAGTGGCGAGATGACGCTCCAGCAACCGGGCCGCCGTGGGTTCGAGTTCCTTGAGGAGGTCCGTGTCGGTGAAGCGGGTGGTCGTGGTCATCGTGGGCTCCGGGAGAAGGGCCGATGGTGGGGGGCGTCACCGCCCGGTCGGGAGCGCCCGGGCCCGCACCGGCGTGGTGTCCAGGCCGCGACGGGCTGCTCAGGGAGAGGTGAGGACGAGGACGCTGTTCTGACCACCAAAGCCGAACGAGTTGCTGACCACGGCGCTCAGCCGTGCCTCGCGCGGCTGCTTGGTGACGACGTCCAGGTCGATGTCGGGATCGATGCGGTCGAGGTTCGCGGTGGGCGGGATGCGTTGGTGAATCAGCGACAGGACACTCACGGCGGCCTCGATGGCACCCGCTCCGCCGATCGCGTGACCGATCACGCTCTTGGTCGCGGTCACCGGGGGAGGGCAGGAGAAGACCGTGCGCAGGGCCCGTGCTTCGGCCAGGTCGTTGAGCTTGGTGGAGGTGCCGTGGGCGTTGATGTGACCGATGTCGGCGGGCGACAGGTCGGCCTTTTCCAAGGCGGCGCGAATGGTGCGGGCCGCGCTGCTGCCGTCGGGGACCGGAGCGGTGGGGTGGTGGGCGTCGGTGGTGGCGACGGCCGAGGCGAGCCGGGCGAGGACGGGCGCGCGGCGGGCGCGAGCGTGCTCGGCCCGCTCCAGCACGAGGACGGCTGCGCCCTCACCGAGGACGAAGCCGTCACGGCCGGAGTCGAACGGCCGGCTGGCGCCTTCGGGGTCGCGCACCCGGCGGGACAGCGCGCCCATCTTGTCGAAGGTCACCGCGGAGAGCGGGTGCCGGGCCACCTCGCTGCCGCCGGCCAGGACGACGTCGCAGGTGCCGGAGCGGAGGAGCTGGTCGGCGATGACCAGGGCAGTGCCGCCCGATGCGCAAGCCGTCGCGACCGCCATGCTCGGGCCCTGGAGGCCGAGATCGATGCAGATCTCCCCCGCGGCCATGTTGGGGGCGCTGCGGGGGATGAACGTCGGGGACACGCCCTGGTGCTGGCCGTTTCTCAGCTTGGCGTAGGTGGAGATGCTGGTGTCGCCGCTGCCGGTACCGACGCCGAGGACGACACCGACCCGAGCCGGGTCCCACTGACCGGGTCCCAGGCGCGCGTGGCCGACTGCCTCGCGGGCGGCCACCATCGCCATCTGGATGAACCTGTCGATGCGCCAGGTCAGGCCGCGCCCCAGCAGTCGCTCGGGGGCGAAATCGGCCGCGCGGCAGGAGAACGGGACGGCGCAGTCGGCGAGTTCAGGGTCCAGCAGGGCCATGGAGCGCCCCTGGCAGAGACGATCCCAGGTGGCGGTGGTGTCGCTCCCGGCCGGGGTGACCAGGCCCAGACCGGTGACGGCGACGGCACTCACGAGGCAGCGGGCTGGGGCTGCGCGGCCTCGATGAACGCGGCGGCGTCGGCCAGGCTGGCGTCGGCGTCGAGCGCCGAGAAGTCCTCGGGAATGTGGAGGCCGTGGTCACTGTGGAGGATGGTGAGCAGTTCCACCAGGGCCAGAGAGTCCATCTCCAGCTTCTCGAAGGTGCTCTGGGGGCCGATGTCTGCGGCATCACGGCCGAAGTGGTCGACGAGGCAGGAGGTGACCAGTGGCAGTACGGGCGTCATATGGGGGTCCTGGTTCGTGAGGAGTGGTTCCAGCCGGTCCGGGGCGGACCGGTGGAGCAGCGCTTCGCACGGGCCGGATTTCGCGTCAGGGATTCCAGGCCTGGGGCGAAGCCGGTTGATCCGTCCGAGGCGGTAGCGGTCTGCTGCGGATCCTGCCCAGTCGGCCGAACGTTGGGCGTCGTGGTGGGAGCCCGCCCCCGCAGGGTGGTTCGACGGCAAACATTGTGTCGACAATCCTGACAGCGCAACCGCACCGAGCGAGGTTCGATCCGGCGCGTCGCCGAACTGTCACCTGCATGCCGCAGCCTCAGAGTGCGCGGTCGTGGCGGAACATCACCGTGGCGACGGCGATCAGCCGCTCGCCCACCTGGACCGTCGCGTCCAGCACTTCCCGGCACGGGTCGTCCGTTGCGCGTCTGAGGCAGAGCGTGACGTCCAGGACGTCGTCGGGGCCGGCGTTCCCGGCGTAGTTGATCCGCTGGTCGACGATGCGACGGGCGAGGAAGCTGGCGCTGTCGCGGCCCAGCGCACGCCACAACTCCCACAGTGCGGTGTCGACGACCGAGATGTAGGCGGCGAAGTACATCAGTCCCACCGCGTTGAAGTCCCGGGCGACGTCGACCGGGCGGCGCACGGTGAAGGCCTCGAGCAGCACGGTGTAGCGGGAGTCGTCCCACGGATGGAAGGTGCCGCGGTCACGCGCCACCAGACAGGCCCGGGACGGGTGGTACTGCCGGGGCACCACGGGGAGGTGGCCGTGCGTGTAGTCACCTGGAGTGGAGCGCTGCAGCCCGCTGTTGCCGCTCTGGCCGTGCCGCGCGACCCAGCGGTTGAAGTTCTCCACGTACAGGCAGCCCGGCAGAGGGCGCTCGTAGAACTCCCGCCAGTCGAAGCCCCCGGGGTCCACCGTCCCGGCCGGGGACAGGCGGTGCAGCGTCTGGGCCGATTCGCCACCGGCGTTGAAGACGCACGAGACCACATCGACCCGGTCCCCGAAGGACAGTCGGTACGGGTGCATCGCTCCCGTACCGCGCAGGTGGATGTAGTAGAACGCCAGGTAGGTGGGTTCTCCCGCGGCCGTTCGCGCGGTCAGGACATCGGTCGTGCACGCGCGGGTCACCGCGTGCCAGGTCCAGTCGCCGATCTGTGCGTACAACTGCGCGTTGAACCCCGACATCGCGGGCGTCACCGTGACCTGCCGAACCATCGTGCTGACGTTCACGTCGGCGCGCCTCCCGTGCCGCGGTTGTGACCGCTTCCGCCGACAGCGCGGCGCCGGAGCCGCCAAATCCTGAGCATCGCCTGGAAGTCCTCACTGATCATCAGATGCACGGGGCCCCATGGGCAGGTGGTGTCATGCGAGTTCGGGGCACCCGATCACGGAGAATGTCACAGATGGCAACCGATGTCGCACATTGGGCGACCAGGGGGTGTGATTCGGCGGGCGGGTCGCCCGAGTGGCCGCCTTGTCGCCTCGAGTTCAGTGCTCGGCTGGCCGGACGGGTGAACGCACCGGCCCGCCTCCCCGCCCGGAGGACTGCTCGTGTGTGAGGCTGGCCCCGAACGGTGACGAGGGGTAGACAAACCGGTGTATCGGCCGAAGAACTGATGATTACTCAGATCAACGGAGCGGAAGGCCTGCGCATCGGACGCGACGGGAGGCAGTCAGTGGGAGCAGCACCGGTAGACCCTCGGGACAGGCGGCTCCTGGAGGAGCTAGAACCGACGGTCGCCCGCGCGTTGGACGCTCACCTGAAGGCCGCCGACGACTGGTATCCCCACCAGTTCGTGCCGTGGAGCCAGGGCCGCGACTTCGAGGGCGTCTACCGGGGCGAGCCCTGGACCGAGGGCGAGCAGGCTCTGAGTCCGGCGGTCCGTGCGGGGCTGCTCCACAACCTCCTCAGCGAGGAGAACCTGCCCAGCTACCACCGGGTGATCGCCGAAGCCTTCAGCAGGGACGGGGCCTGGGGTACCTGGGTGAACCGCTGGACGGTCGAGGAGGGCCGCCACGGCATGGCGCTGCGCGACTACCTCCTCGTCACCCGCGCCGTGGACCCCGTCGCGCTGGAGGACGCCCGCTCCCGTCACGTTCAGCACGGCTATGACCTCGACTACCGGGGTGACGCACTTGCCTCCCTCGTCTACGTCACTCTCCAGGAACTCGCCACGCGCGTCTCCTACCGAACCATGCGGACCATGTGTGGCGAACCCGGCTGCGAGGCCCTGCTGAAGCACATCGCCCAGGACGAGAACCGGCACATGATCTTCTACCGGACCGTCCTCCAAGCGGCCTGGGAGATCGACCCGATGCGTCTGACCGACGCACTCGCCCGTGTCCTCGGCACCTTTCGCGCACCCGGACACGCGGCGCCGGGATTCGCCAAGATGGCCGTGTCCATGGTGCTCTCCGGGATCTACACCCCGACGATGCACCATGAAGAGGTCGTCCTGCCGATCCTGCGCTTCCTCAAGGTCTTCGAGGTCGACCGCCTCGGCCCAGGAGGCGAACAGGCCCGCGAGCGGCTGGCCGCCGCAGTCGGCACCTCGGCGGCCCGCGCCGAGCGGTTCGAACGCACGGGCAGCGCTCAGCGGCAGTCGGTCCGGAGTCCGGCGGGGGCCTGAGCCCGTCCTGCGGCGGTGGTGGCCCGCCGCTGCTCGTCTCCGGGACGCACTGCGGGAGCCCCAGGCCACCGAGCCGCGGACAGCGACCCGGTCCGCTCTCCAGTGAATTCGGAAGCCTGCGGGCGGCGGAATCCCGCGATCAAGGCTCCAATCCTGTGGAGCTGCGTGTCGAGTGATCCGCTGGACTCCGCCAACCTTCAGCGCTCATCAGGTGGACCCCGGTATCGTGAGCGCCCTTGTGGCTTCTCGACGCTGAGGCCCTGCTCGGCGAACACACGCTTGGCCATCAGCATCGCCTCGGCGACCCCCGGCCAGCCGCCGCATCGGAATGCCTGCGTCCTGGGCCGCCTCGTAGGCCACCTCCAGCATCAGCCGCAACTGCGGGTCGGCCCGACGGGCCTCGCGCGGCGACATGTCGAAGAACGCCGCGTCGAACAGGTCCAGCCCCGGCAGAAAGCCGCCCCGCGTCGTCGGCACGCTACCGGGAACGCCCGGCTGCGGCTGGTGCAGCTCGTGCATCCACCGCCGCTCCGCCGGGGCCTCGGTCACCGCGTCCCGGCCCTCGAGCAGCACCTCCCACAACGCCTCCACCGTGGGAGCCCCCGGGAAGCGCCCGCTCATCCCCACAACCGCGATCGGCTCACCCGCATGTCGCTGCGGCACCGTCATACCCCGCCCTCTCGTGATGACGTGACTGACCTGCGCTCACGCAGTGTCGTCATGACCACGATCATTCAGTGGTGGTTCGGAGCCAGGGGCGGTTATCGGTCTCATGTGAATGACCGCATACAGGAACGGTTTCCTCCGTATTGTGGCGTTAGATGGTTGCCCTATCGGTTGTCCGGAGTGGGAACGTGTACCGGTCTTTCCTAGGTTGGCAACGGTCCGATGACAGTGGTGCGCGAGTCGTACCTTGACCGATTCTGTTCTGCTCTCGGCCGGAGGATCCTGACATGTGCGTCACGGATCTGGCTGGGGAGGACGGCACAGGCGGGAAGGTCGGCTGGTAGCGGCCCGCATGCTCTCGCTGGACAGAACGGCGTTCGCAAGCTGGATGCCGGGCCCGTTCTCGAGCCTCGGTATTCGAACCGCCGGAGGGCACTGGACGGTGTGCCGTGGAACTGGCCGGGTGGGCCTCCACTGAGGCCGAAGCGATGTCCGCAGCCCGCTGTGCAGTGGTTGGATGAGCCGGTGAGGAATACCGCACGACAGGAATATCGACCGCCCACTTGTGCGCTGTCTGGAACGGCCCCAGTTCCTCCGGCAGGTCACGCCACGGTGCGCACGTACGGTACTTCCAGGCGATCGCCTCAAGCGTGCGCCGATGGTCTGCCCACCGCCGCCCCCGAACCGGATCGGCCGGCATCAACGGCTCGATCCGGTCCCACATCGCATCACTGATCACCAACCGGACAGACCTGTCAGATCAACTGCTCAATGCATCAAAGAGACACGCCTTGGCCGCATCAGGTCCCGCTCCTGGGGGAAGGTCCTCGCGTCCCGTGTGCGCCGGCGGCTTCTACGTGGCCGCGGCCGCGCGCGAGCGATCGTAGTGGCGCCGCACCTTCATCCGGTTCCCGCACACGGCCATCGAGCACCAGCGGGCCTGGTTGGCCTTGCTGCGGTCGAGCAGGAAGAGCCGGCACTCAGGGTTGGCGCACGGCCGTAGCCGCCCCGGCATCGTCGCCTGCAGGGAGCCCCAGGTCATGAGCGCCTCCACTGCCAGATCGCGATCCTTCGGAACGTCGACCGCCCAGGCGATGCCGGAAGAGGACACCCGTGCCTGAGAGGTCACGCCCTCCAGCAGGGGAGACAGTGACTCGGCGGGTTCACTGCCGCGCACCACCGCCTGGAGCGCGTCGCGCACCTGCATGAGGTGGCGGCCTTCAGCTGCCGAGCCGCTTCCTCCGTGGGCTTGCTGCCAGGCTCTGGCGGCCCGCCGATCGGCGAGGAGGTCCTTCGGGCTTCCGTTCTCGACCGGCGTGGTGTTCAGCAGTTCCAGCAGTGCGGTCTGCCGCTCACGTTCGCTCACTACTTCTCCTCGTCGTGTTGCCTCGGGCGGGGATCCCGTGCACCCACCGCCTCTGCTAACCATATAACTCCCTCGCTCTGGTTAGCACGCCTTGGCGGGCGACTCAAGGTTTCGCCCCCGAGTCGGGCCTCGAAAGAGGTGGGCGCAGCCGTGATGCACGCAGTCGACTGGCGGACCCAACTCGGCTTTGGATAGCGCTGGTTGCGGTGATCTTCCGAAGGGTGACCGATGGAATGGACGAACTGGCCGTGACTGCACTGGCTCATTGCGCGCCCTGGTGGTTCGTGGGGGCGGGAGTAGCGCTCCAGCTCCCACCTGGCTAACCGGATACATCCCCTTGACAGGTTAGGAGCAGGATGCCTAACCTCTAACTATCGCCAATGAGGTTAGTAGAGGGCCTCTGGGTGACCGATTCGATGAGGAGTGGGAGATGTCCTTCAACGGTGTGTCCGTGGTTCTGGTGCACGGTGCATGGGCGGACGGTTCGAGCTGGAGCAAGGTGATCGGCCCTCTGCGACACGCTGGCGTCAACGTGATCGCGGCCCAACTGCCGCTGACCGCGCTGGCCGACGACGTGGCGGCACTGAACCGGACGATCGACCGGGTTGAAGGCGGGGTCGTGCTCGTGGGGCACGCCTACGCCGGTGCAGTCATCGGCGAAGTGCGTAACCCGAAGGTGCGAGGTCTCGTGTACGTCGCCGCGCTTGCGCCGGACGAGGGCGAAACGGTGGCAGCCGTGTTCGGTCGCGCAGAGCCTCACGCCCAGGCGCCGGCGATCAGCCCCGACGGCAGCAACCTGATCTGGCTCCCCGGCGAAGCCTTCGCGAACGCGTTCGCGCATCGAGCCACCGCGCAGGAGCAGGCGGTCCTGGAGGCAGTCCAGCGACCCATATCGCTGGACAACATCACCGTCGAGGTCAAGCGCCCGCTGTGGCGGGATCTCCCGAGCTGGTTCCTCATCGCCGAGGAAGACCGCATGATCGCCCCCGAGACCCAGCGCTTCATGGCCGAGCGCATGGCCGCACGACAGGTGTCGAAGCCCGTCGACCACACCCCTTCGGTAACCGCCCCCGACGAGGTCGTCGACATCGTCCTTGACGCCGTCCGCACCCTCTCGGACCAGAGCGACGCAGCCTGACCCTTCCGCGCAGCGACAGCTCAGCCCTGCCTCTCCGCACACGGTTCGTCAGAGAAAGAGGAGCATCATGACTTCCATCGCCTACCGCACCGTCGACGTCGACGGCCTGAACGTCTTCTACCGGGAGGCCGGACCGGCCGATGCGCCGACGCTCCTGCTGTTGCACGGGTTCCCGAGCGCCGGCCACATGTTCCGCGACCTCATCCCGAAGCTGGCGGACCGGGTCCACATCGTGGCGCCCGACCTCCCCGGCTTCGGACAGTCCGACATGCCGGCCCGCGATGTCTTCGAGTACACCTTCGAGCACCTCGCCGACGTCATCGACCGCTTCACCGAGGTGATCGGGCTCAACCGGTTCGCCCTCTACGTCTTCGACTACGGCGCGCCGACCGGCTTCAGGATCGCGGCCAAGCACCCGGAGCGGATCACCGCGATCATCTCGCAGAACGGCAACGCCTACGAGGAGGGCCTGAGCGAGGGCTGGAACCCGATCCGTGCCTACTGGCAGGACCGCTCCCAGGCCAACCGTGACGCCCTGCGGGCCTTCCTGACCCCGGAAACGACCCGCTGGCAGTACACCCACGGCACCCCGGACGAGACCGCGGTCTCACCGGACGGCAGCACCCTCGACAACGCCTACCTGGCCCGCCCGGACGCCCACGAGGTCCAGCTGGAGCTGTTCGGCGACTACGGCAGCAACGTCGCCCTCTACCCAGCCTTCCAGGAGTACTTCCGCACCCACCAGCCGCCCCTCCTCGCCGTCTGGGGCAGCAACGACCCGTTCTTCCTGCCCGCCGGCGCCGAGGCCTTCAAGCGCGACCTCCCCAACGCCGACGTGCAGTTCCTGAACACCGGTCACTTCGCCCTGGAAACCCACGCCGAGGAGATCGCCGCTGCGATCACCAAGTTCCTGGGCTGACCGTCCTCACCGGGACGGTATGAAGCCGGAGGCCGCCGTGGCAGCCACGGCGGCTTGCCGGCGCCAGACCAAGCAGAAGCCGGCCCACGTTGCCTCGGCGATCGGCCAGCACCTGGTGGTGCCGCGCGAGGCGGTGACCGGCTCCTCGACGGTCTCGGTCGCCTACCTGGGCGTGGCCGCGGGCACCGGGCCGCAGCAGGTCACCGCGGCGCTCGGCGACCCGGCCGGGGCGAGGGCCACCGCCGGCGGCGCCTGGGTGGAGGCGCACAACGCGCAGACCACCCGCAAGGGCTGGATCGCGGCGGCACTGGGGCTGATCGTCACGCTGCTCACCCAGTACGCCACCGTGCTGCTGATCGAGAACCGGATCCTGAACGCCAGCCAGCACGCCGCCTACCAGGTCCCCTGGTCGACGCTGGCCGGCTCGGCAGGCCTCTGCCTGGTGCTGGCGCTGGTCGCCAGCCTGGTCCCGGCCCGCCTGGCGCTGCGGATCCGCCCGCTCGACCTGGTGGCCGGCCGCCAGTAGCCGAGCAGGGCACACGAGAAGGGGTCCGGCTCATCGAGCCGGGCCCCTTCCTGTCGCCGCCGTGATCGATCGGAGGCCAGCTAGCGGGCCTTCAGCCAAGCTAGTGGCTCGGCTCGAAAGGTTGGACGGCTATCTGGGTGTGTGACTGTTGGGCAGGTTTGCAGCGAAGATCCAGTCGAAGCCGTCGTAGCCAGGTCCATCGAGATGTTCTGCTCGGTTCAGGCCGGCGCGGATCGCCACGCGTTGGGAGGCGATGTTGTCCGGTCGGACTCGGGCGATCAGCGGGAGGTCCGGGGCCTGCCGCGCTGCCCAGCTGGCAACGGCGGTTGCTGCCTCGGTGGCCAGGCCCTGTCCCCAGGTGGAGGCGTCGAAGCGGTAGAAGAGGTTGAGGATCTTCATTCCCGCCAGGTCCATGGGTTTGACTCCGCAGAACCCCAGTTGGCGGGTCATGTCGTGGTGCCGGACGACCCAGTAGCCGTAGCCGCAGCGTTGCCACTGGTCGTTCCAACGCAGGTAGAGCTGCTGAGCGTCGTGACGCTGGGCAAGGGCGTCGGAAGGGTTGTGGACACAGGTGGCGGGGTCATTGTGGATCGCGAAGATGGCGTCGATATCGGCCGCGGTCGGACGCCGCAACGACAGTCGGGCGGTTGTCAGCTCTTCGTTGGCCGGGTTCTGGGCGCTCATGCCAAGATCGTAGGGCCGTGTCAGGCGGCCCGGGCGGGGTAGTCGGTCCAGCCGCGGATCACCGAGCCGGGCGCGAAGTTGCTCTTGGGGTGGGCGCGTGCGTTGTGCCAGCGGACGTAGGCGGCGATGGCGGGGTTCTGATCGTCGTGGCCGCGGTGGTCGGTGCCGGGACGACGCCCCACGACTACCTCCGAGATCAGATCTCGAAGACAGCCTGACGGACTACCAGCAGTCGATCGGTTTCCCGATTGACCTGTCGAGCCGAGCCACTGGCGGGCCCACCTGTCGGACGCGCTCGGACCACCCGCCCGGTCGCAGCGCCAGGGAGTCGCGCAGAAGACGAGCACGTGAAAGTCGTCGGGGACCGTGTTGGCGTTGTGCACACCGGACGCCATGAACCTCACCTGCGTAGCCGGGGGCGTGCTGGCGCCCTCCCGTGCTCCGGGTGGCCCGCTTCGTCGACAGACCCCGCGCGGCCGGGGGTGCGCCGGGGGAAGGAAGTCCCCGGGCCGGACACCACGACCTCGCCTCGCGCAGCCGGGGGAGTGCCCTGTATCAGGTTGGCCCGGAGCAGATGCGGCCGGTCGATGTCGTGCGACAGTGTGCCCGACATCGGCGCCACGCACCGAGCGGTCGGCTAGTCGAGCAGCCACGCCGGGGTGTACCACCGTCGAACTTCACGGTCACGTCCGCCGGGAAGTCGACCCCGCTGGGTCGGGGGTGTGCCCGCCTGCCCGCATGGCCCGTTCGTCATTCTGTCGGTGGCCGCCTGGGCGGGGGTGTGACCCGGCTAACTTCGGTTGGGTAGCACGGGAACCGGCCCACCCGCGTAGCCGGGGCGCGCCCGCGTTCTCGGTGGCAAGGTCGATGCAGTTGAAGTTGCTCTTGCACGGCCAGGGTGTGTGCTGGCGTCAGACCTTTCACGCGTGTAACAGGTCCTCGACTACCTCGCCGATACCGCCTCACCCTGAGCCATGGGGAGTGTCAGGGGGTATGGCGCCGCAGCCGGTGACACAGCCGGTGACACAGCCGGGTCCGCGAGCTTGGTCGAATCGCGAGCAGCCCAACCCAGAAGGCTGGCTGGCCCGACGTCCACCTAGGGGTTCTACCTCGAAGGGCAAGCAGCGTCATGACCTGGATTTGCCACCCGCCCGAAGCGCCCGCAGATGGGGCATCTGCAGCCGTTGTGGGTCTACAGTCCGTCCCATGAGTGACTACGTGCGCCCTCCCTTTGGCACCTTCGCAACCGCCCGCCCGGCTTTGGAGGTTGAGGACGAGCTCGCCGTCCCCGTGGCCGACGCCCTGAAGAACTGGGAGGTACGGGAAGCGGCCGCGTCCGTGCTCTATGTGGACACCGACCCCGAGAAGGCGGACACCGCGGTGTTCTGCGGGGCCTACGACGTGCCGCCGGACCTCTCCGCGAACTGCGTGGTGGTCGCGGCCAAGCGCGCAGGGGAGGTCACCCTGGCCGCGTGCCTGGCCCTCGCCACGACCCGGGTGGAGGTGAACAGGTCGGTCCGCACGCACCTGGAGGCACGCAAGGCGTCGTTCGCCCCCATGAACACCGCGGTCGAGCTGACCGGCATGGAGTACGGCGGCATCACCCCCGTCGGCTTGCCCGGCAACTGGCCGCTGCTCATCGACAAGGCGGTGGCAGCAGCCCCGCACGTCCTGATCGGCAGCGGTCGACGCCGGGGCAAGCTCATCCTCCCTGGGTGGGCGCTGGCCCAACTGCCGGGAGCTGAAGTGCTGCCGGGCCTGGCCAGCTGAAGGGTGGTTCTCCGGGGCTGGAGTGTGGCGTGAGGCATAGAGGAGCAGGGTCCGCGCAGCTCGGCGGCGGTGCGATCGAGGCTAGCCAGTGCAACAGATGTGGCGCTATTCCTCGTCTGGGTGTTCTCGTTCGGGGCTTTTGATGGGCAGTGGATCCACCCGGCGCGAAGGACATCTGCCGTTCCAGCCCTACCACGGCGTGGGCAAACGACTTGGCCGAAGGCCCTCGTGACGGTGTGACAGCCGCTCCTGGAAAGGATGCCGCCATGACTCAGATGTACAAGTGCACCGTGTAGGCGAGCGACTCTGGCAGCACGGCGCCGGACGGGACGCACCGGGCGATTCGAGGGGCACTGGCTGACCCGCAGGACAAGCGAGTCGCCGGTGCTCACCGCACCGGCCTACTCGGAGAAAGCCAACAAGCATCACGGAACACCCGCTTACATCAACTGCTCTGCGGCGGGGGTGAAAGCGCGGAAATCGCTCACTCGGGGCAACAAGATCGCTACCCTCCGGTAGGGGTTGGAGCCTCGGCCATGGTGGCGGTGGGGTGACGGCCTGTCATTGTCTTGTCGTGGTCTGGATGGAGTGTTCGATGGCGGATTCAGTGAACTACCCCGGCGTCCTTATCGAGGAGGACGCCTCGTCGAGCCTGTCGGTGGCTTCCGGCCCGAGTGCCGTGCCGGTGTTCATCGCGGACTTCGGTGCGGCGTTCGAGGGTGTGGTCCGGGTCAACAGCTGGCTCGACCTTCCGCGGGCCGCCGGAGAGACCACTGCCTCCGGGGCTACCGGCGTGCTGTTGCGCGGGTACTTCGAGAACGGGGGCGGCTTCTGCTACCTGGCCAACACCGCCGGCAAGGCCCTGCCGGAGGTGTTGACCTCGGTCGAGGCCTTCGATGATGTGACGATCCTGGTGCCGCTGGGTCTGTGGGACGGCGGCGCCGACGCGGCCGGCGAGACGGCCAGGGCCGTGACCGCCTACGCGGCGACCCACCAGGCGATGGCCATCCTCCATGCCGGCCAGGACCACAGCGCCCAGCAGGCCCGCGACGCGGCGGCGGCGTTCAAGCTGGACGCCGACCAGAGCGCGCACGCGGCCCTGTACCACCCGTGGCTGATCCCGGCAGGCGAAGGCGCCCAGCCCGTTCCGCCGGTGGGCGCGGTTGCCGGAGCATGGTGCCGGGTCGATCGTGAGCGTGGGGTGTGGAAGGCCCCGGCGAACGTCACGGTGAACGGCAGCGCGCGTCCCTGCCCCAAGGGCCCGACCCGGTCGAGGTGTTCACGGTGGAGCTGGAGGCGTTCCGCGCCGACTCGCGCGGTTTCGGCCTGGACCGGATTCTCGACGCCCTCACGGTCTTCCGCCGGGCCACAGCCGGTTACACCCGAGCGGACCTGCCGCCGGCCCTGTGGCGGGCGAACGAGGAAGGCCTACGCCGCGAGTTCGAGCAGCACGTCGAGCGCCACCGGGAGATGTACGCCGAGCTGTGTGAGAAGACCGCGAGGCAGTCGTTCGGTTCGCCGATCACCATCGGGAACGATGCCCCGTACGTGCGTCTGGAGGCCTTCCGAGAGGCTCGTGACGCCGTCGTTGCTGTCGAGGCGCATAACGCCGGCCGTGACCTCGACAACCCGATCCACGACCGGATGGGCGACGGGGCGTTCGAGGAGGCGATAGCCGAGCTGCTGCGCCGTGACGGGCACCACGCGGTCGAGCGCTCCGGCGGAGCCGGGGTCGGCGCCGACGTCTCCGCGGAGACCGAGCTGGGTTCCCGGATCGTCGTGCAGTGCAAGCGCTACCACCGCACGCGGTCGGTCGGTTCCCCGGACGTGCAGCGGTTCGCCGGGACCTGCTTCGCCGTGCACCGCGCGGATCTGGCGCTGCTGGTGACGACCAGTACCTTCACCAAGGCCGCGGTCACCTTCGCCGACCGGGTCGGCATCGTCCTGGTCGACGGCGCCGGCCTCGCGCTGTGGCAGATGGGCGAGTACGACCCGGCGGCCGGGCTGTAGCCGAGGCCCCTGCTCGCCCCTCGTCTGGATTTGGGGCTGGTGGCACGGTCGTTGACGGGCACCCCATCTCGGCTGTCCTGGCCGCCGCGGTGAGCAAATGTCGCGGTCCCGCTCGCCCCGGCACCGGTCAAGCCGAGGCGCTGACCGGCTGGATCGCCCGGATCCGGGACGCAGGCCTACCCTTCCTCGCGCCGGACACCGCCTCCTGCGCCAGCGCATCCTGCTCAGCTGACACTCCCGGCCGAGCGATCACCGCCCACGGAAATCCTGTAGGACCCGTCACTGGACACACCCCGAGTACGCGCCAGCACATCGCTGGTCAGCGTTCGCCTCGTGCAGGGGACTCGGTCTTTCCGGCGGAACGCGTCGTCAACGTGTCCGGCGGCACCGGCGCCGACCCTGGTTACGGGGCAGTGAGGTGGTCGAGCGTGCGGTCTGCTGCGTGTTCGCCGGACAGGAGTGCGCCGTAGGTGCTGGAGGGGCCGAAGTAGTCGCCGGCGAGCTGGATGCGCGGGTCGGCGGTGCGGCGGCGGGCGTTGAAGGTGCGCAGGGCGGCGTAGCCGCCGACCGGGCGGACCACGAGGGCCGGGTCGCGGCGGCTGATGAGGGTGGTGGTCACGCTGCTCGCGATGCCGGGCAGGATCGTGGCTGCGGCGTTCAGGAGTTCCTGGGTGATGGCGGTGTCGTCCTTGTCCCACCAGCGGTCGGTGAACTCCTTGCGGGGGTGGACGGTGATCAGGCCCTGGCCGGCCTCGACCCGGTGGGCGATCTTGTTGTGGTGCAGTTCGATGCCGGCGATCTGCGGGTGGGTGGCGCGGGCGGTGAAGACGGTCGGGGAGGGCTCGGCGGGGCGCCGGGAGAGGCCGTAGGAGACGACGAGGCCGCGCGAGTAGGGGACCGAGCGCAGGTAGGCGGCGTCCTCGTCCGGAAGTTGGGGCAGGACGCTGGGGACGTGGGGTGCGGGGAGGGCGACGATGACGGCGTCGGCGTGCTCGTCGGGTTGCGGGACGCCGTGGTGGGACCAGGTCAGGGCGGTTCCCCGGTCGGTGGTGTGCACGGCGGTGACGGTGGCGTCGCAGGTGACGGGGAGCCGTTCGGCCAGGGTGCGGGTGAGCAGACCGACGCCCTGGGCTGAGTTGAAGTGCGGGACGAGGAGCTTGGCGGCGTAGAAGAACATGTCCGCGGCGGCAAGTTCTGCGGGGTCACCGAGGACGATGCCGCCGCCGAAGAGCGGTTCGCACAGGATGTCGTGGATCTCGGGGGTGAGGCGGTCCAGGGTGTAGTCGGAGGCGCTGACCTGGTCGAGTTCGGTGTTGCGGTCGGTGGTGTCCCAGTCGAGGTACTTGCGGTTGCGGATCAGGGTGGGCAGGACCCTGGCGAGGGAGAGCTTGGAGCGCAGGCCGATCAGGGGGGTGCGTACGAAGTCGGTCAGGGAGTCGGCGCGCAGGCGGTGGACCTGGCCGTCGCGCCAGAAGCCGCATTCGGCCCTGGCGCGGCCCCACTGGTCGGCGATGCCGAGTTCCTTGATCAGGGCGAGCATGCGGGTGTAGTTGGTGCCCAGGATGCTGGCGCCCAGTTCGATGCGGTAGCCGTCCTGGGTGACGGTGCGCATCCGGCCGCCGGCTTCGGGTTCGCGTTCGAAGACGCGGACGGTGATGCCGCGTTGCTGCAGTCGCCAGGCTGCGCTGAGTCCGGCGATGCCGCCGCCGACCACGTGGACGGTGCGGGGTGCGGATGGGGTCACGGCGTGCTCCTCGGGGATCGGGGCTCAAGGCTCAGCAGGTGGTGCAGGTACGGTTCGATCGCCGCGGCGCTGCCCGCCACCCAGCCGCCGATCGCGCGCACGAACGTCCGCTGTGGTCGGGTCAGGCCTTCGTCGTTCAGCAGGCGGGCGTGGTCGGTGTCGAAGCGGTGCTTGTGGGTGGCGTGCAGGACGGTGGCGGCCCGGTAGGCGTCCGCGGTGCCGTAGGTGAACTCGTGGGCGAGGACAGTGATTGCGTTGGCGGGGTCGCCCTGCCGTTCCTCGGCTGCGAAGCCGAGCAGGTCGTTGGCCAGCGCGCCGATGAGGAAGGCGAGTTCGGCCAGTGCGACGACGGCTCCGGGCAGTGGTTCGTCGAGTGGGGGCATGTCGGGAGCCAGCAGGTGCAGGTAGAGCGGGTGGCCGCCGGAGGTGTGGGTGCGGTCGGCCAGGTAGGCGGCCAGGGTGGGCGGGGTACCGGTGGCGCGCCAGGGGCCTTCCCGCGCGCAACTCTCGAGGTACTGCCGCAGTCCCTGCGCGAGGTGCGGCAGCAGCGGCCTGCCGCCCGCGTCCACGATGTCCTGGTGCACGGACACCAGGGCCGGGACGAGTGAGCCGCGCTGACCGAAAGGGAGCACGCCCGTCTCCAGGACCCGGGGCAGGTCCATGGCCGCGTGCCGGCGCAGGCGTTGCTGGTCCTCGGCAACGGCGTCGTCGAAGGCGAAGACCCAGGCGAGGTAGCGGGCGGTGAGGCGGACCACCGGGACAGGCGCCTCCGGCATGCACCAGCCGGCCAGGTGGCCGATCCTGCGCCGGGTCAGTGTCTGGGTCCGGCCGGGTTCGCACAGGCCCACGGCGACTGCCCAGGCCAGGAGCTGCTCCTCCACCTCGTCGGCCGCCGGATGGGGGGTGCCGGGCGGGGTGAGGCGCACCAGGTGCCGGAACGACTGCACGGAGAGCTCGCGAACGGTGTCGGTGCCGCCGCTCATGCGCCGAACCTGCGCTCGCGCGCGGCGTAGGAGGCGAGTGCCTGTCGGAAGGAGTGCTCGGTGAAGTCCGGCCACAGCTCGTCGGTGAAGTACAGCTCCGCCGGGACGCTCTGCCACAGCAGGAACCCGGACAGGCGCTGCTCGCCGGAGGTGCGGATCACCAGGTCGCAGTCGTTCTGGTGACGACGTTCCAACTCCCGGGTGAGGGCTTCGGCGTCCAGCACGGCTGACGGGTCGTCGGCCAGCACGGCCCTGGCCGCGTGCGCGATCTCCTCCCGCCCGCCGTAGGCGACGGCGAGGACGACCTCGCGGACGGCGTCGACGGGTGCTGCGGCTTCCAGTGCGCGCAGCGCTTCGGCGCATCCCTGGTCGGGGAGTCGACCGAGGTCGCCGGTGATACGCAGTCGCCAGCCGTCCTCGGTGGCGAGCGCCGTGGCCAGCTCGGTGATCGCGGTGAGCATCCCGGCCAGCTCGGGGCGGCGCAGGACGTTGTCCAGTGACAGGGCCCAGACGGTGACCCGCTCCACGCCCGCCCGTGCGCACCAGCGCAATGCCGCTGTGGTGACCTCGGCGCCGCGGCGGTGCCCCTCCAGGACGGAGACACCGCGGTGGCGGGCCCACCGGCGGTTCCCGTCCGGGATGAAGCCGATGTGCCGGGGCACCGCCACCGGGGCGGCCTCCGCGCTCATCGCGCACCCGCCGCACCGGCTCCGGCCAGCAGCCCGCGGTCGGCGGCCGGGGCAAGGCGGTCGGACAGGTGCCCCAGCGCCAGCAGGGTGAAGATCTCCGGCAGAGCCGGCACGGTGAAGACGAACGGCCGCGGTCCGATGGAGTCCGAGAGGGCCTCCAGCCCGCCGTCCGGCGTCCGCCGGTTCGCCAGGAAGTCGGCGGCGGCCAACGCGGGTTGCGGGTCGGTGCCGGGCAGGGCGCACAGGGCGGTCAGGCCGTAGGCCGTGCTGATGACGTCGCTGGCATCGCCTGCCTGCTGCCCCCAGCCGCCGTCGCCGTTCTGCTGCGAGCGCACCAGTTCGGCGGCGCGCTGCACCATGCGTCGGACCGCCGGTGGTCGGTTCGTGGTGCGCTGGGCCGCGAGCAGGACTCGGAAGACCGTGTGCAGCCGGCTGCTGCTCCAGTCCGGCGGGAACGATCCGTCCTCGCGCTGCTCGCCGGCCAGGAACCGCAGGGCCCGGTCGATCACCGGGCCGTGAGCGCCGGAGCGGACCGTCAGGGCGTCCACGGCCGCGGCGGTCATCGACGCCTCCGACGGCGCCCCGGCCGTGTAGGTGGGAAAGCCGCCGTCGCGGCCCTGGACCGCCAGGAGTGACCGCATGCCCCGGCTGATCGCCCCGGCGTACCGCTCGGCGTCCAGGACGTGGAGGAACTGCACGGCCACCGAGGTGTCGTCCACATCCGTCTGGCACGACAGGTCCGTGTACGACCACCCGCCCGCCGGCAACTGACGGCCGATCAGGTGGCCGGCGAGCCGGTGCAGCACGTACGGGGCCGTGCCGGCCGAGGCCAGGGCCAGTCCGGCTGTCGCAGTGCACCACGTGTCGGTGTCCGAGACGAACGGGAAACCGCCGTCGGCTCGTTGGTGGTCGGTCAACTTGCCCAGGCCCGCGAGCACCAGATTCTCGGTACCCGGAAGCCGCACCAAGGCGTGCAGGACCGACAGGTGCAGAAGGACGTTGCCCTCCCACACGTGCGGAGCGCGTTGGGTGTCCACCAGACGGCGCACGTCCTCGTCCGTCACCCGCTCGGGCCGCCCCGCGGCCAACGCCACGACCACCTTGACCGCCGTCATCTGCACCAGCGCCCAACTGTGCAGCCCGGCCTCGTCGAAGGCTCGCTCGTCCCACGCCGGCACATGACGGTCGTCGAAGACCACGGCCAGCATCTCCAGCAGCGCCCGCTTTCGGGCCGCCGTGAAGCCAGGCGCCTTGGCCAGCCACTCCAGCGCCGTGTCCTGCGCTTGGCCGCGACTCCCCAACGCCGCCTCGGCGAGCATCCGCTCGATGCCGTCCAACCCCGGCAGCTGGACCTCGAGATACGCCCGAAGCCGAGCTCCGGAGAGCGCATCCGGGCTGAACCCCTCGACCAGCCGCAGCGCCAACGCCGATTCCAAGGCGCGACTGCGACAGGCGTCGCGGACAGCGCCGCCGGCATCGGCCCTGGAGACCACTCGTGTCTCCAGGGCCCGGAGCATCCCCGCCACGTCCGCAGGGATGGGAGTAGACGCCCACGATCCGGTCGTGGACGTGCGAAGCAAGCGCATGGCGCCCCCCAGTTAGACATCACCGACTCTCATGAGGAAGCCCCACTGAGGGGAGGAGCGGCTAGGTCGGAGAGCAGAAGATCATCCCAGGGGGTGAAGATTCGATTCTTCGGCTGACGGGAGAGCGACAGTTGATCTATAGGGACGGTGCCTGCGGAACGAGCGATGCGATGGAGTGATCATCTCCGCAGCTGTGCCGAGCCCGGCCCCGCCGGTCAGTGCGGCCGGCACACCTGCCCAGGAAGAGCACGAACGGAGCCTGATCCACCTCTCTGGACACCAGAGACACTTGGATCTTGAGGATCCGGGGACTGGAGTCTGTACTGATGGGGATGAAGCACTACCCGGCCGAGTTCAAGGCGAACGCGGTCGCGTTGTACCGATCGAGGCCGGGGGCGACGATCAACTCGGTCGCCGCGGACCTGGGCGTGAATACCGAGACGCTGCGCAACTGGATACGCGCGGCGGACGGCCGGCGCACGGGCGGCCGCGCCGCGCCAGGCCGCCCCGCGGAGGCTCAGGGGCTGGAGGCGGAGGTCCTCGCGTTGCGGCGGCGGGTGGGTGAGCTGGAGGAAGAGCGCGACATCCTGCAGAAGGCGGCGAAGTATTTCGCCGGGGCGACGCGCTGGTGAACCCTTCCAGTGTGTCGCCGACCTCCGTGCCGAGCATGGCGTGAAGCGGTTGTGCCAGGTCCTTGGGGTCTCCCGCTCAAGCTTCTGCTACTGGCAGGCCACCGCGCCGGCCAGGGCCGTCCGGCAGGCGGCGGATGCGAGGTTGACCGAGAGGATTGCCGCCGTCCACGCCAGCTCGGACGGCACCTACGGCGTTCCCCGCATCACCGCCGAACTCCGCGACCAGGGCGATGTCGGTCCGGCGAACCACAAGAAGGTCGCCCGGCTGATGAAGGCCGCGGGCATCGCCGGCTTCCGGCTCCGGCGACGGCAGCGGACCACGATCGCGGACCCGGCCACGGCGAAGGCCCCGGACCTGATCGGCCGCGACTTCACCGCGGTGGAGGTGAACACGAAGTACGTCGGCGACAGCACCTATCTGCCGGTCGGCGGCTTCAGGTTCTGCTATCTCGCGACCGTGATCGACCTCGCCTCGCGGCGTCTGGCGGGCTGGGCGATCGCGGACCACATGCGCGTCGAGCTGGTCGTCGACGCCCTGGCCGTGGCCGAGCGGACCCGCGGCAGCGTCACCGGCGCGGTGTCCCACAGCGATCACGGGGCGCACTACGGCAGCCGGTTCCTCGCCGCCGCCTGCCGCCGGGCCGGCGTGATCCAGTCCATGGGCGCCGTCGGGTCGAGCGCTGACAACGCCGCGGCGGAGAGCTGGAACGCGACTATGAACGCGAGACGCTCCCGGGGCGAAAGAGCTGGTCACGAGCGCGAAGCCCGCCTGGAATCGTTCCGCTGGCTCCACCGCTACTGAACTTGAATGCGTGATGTCGCTCGGATGGGTGAAGCAGTAGCGTTCGCCGGCCGGCGGAGGGATGGTCCCGGTAGTCGTGTGCTGTGAGGTATGCACAGGGCGGCGGTTTGACCGACGCGGAGAGGGCCGCGCGGGAGCGGATCCGGCAGCAGGCCGTGGAGCGCTTCAAGGGCGGCGAGAAGAACCGGGAGATCGCGGCCGCGCTGCGGGTGAGTGTGCGGTCGGTGGAGCGCTGGCGCCGGCAGTGGCGCGAGGGCGGTGCGGCAGGTGTGGCTTCGAAGGGATCGCCCGGTCGTCCGAAGCTGTCTGACGCGCAGATCCTGCGACTGGAGCGGGAGTTGGAGCGCGGTCCGCTGGCCCACGGCTGGCAGGACCAGCGGTGGACCCTGGCACGGGTGAAGACGTTGATCGGTCGGCTGTTCCACGTCTCCTACACCGTGGAGGGCACCTGGGTGCTGCTCAGGCGGCACGGCTGGTCGTGGCAGCAACCGGCCCGCCGGGCGATCGAACGCGACGATGCGGCGGTGGAGTTGTGGAAGAAGGACATGTGGCCGCGGGTAAAAGCGCCGCGGCGGCCCGCGGTGCCTGGCTCGTCTTCGAGGACGAAGCCGGGCAGTCGATGAGGCCGCCGCGCGCCAGGACCTGGGCCAGGCTCGGGTGCACCCCCGTCGTGCGGGTGCGGGGCCGGGGATCAGGTCGGGTCTCCATGGCGGGGCTGAGCTGCTACAAGAGCGGTCAGCGCTCGCGGATGTTCTACAGCTTCCACGTCTACCACGGTCGCAAGGGCGAGAAGAAGGGCCTGACCTGGCAGGACTACCGGGACCTGCGACTTCTGGATCCGCTCCGCCTTGCGCCGGCTCAGTGGTGCGGACTTCTTCTGTTGGTACATCTCGACAAGTCGGGCCTTGGCCTTGTCCTGGGTGCTGAACCCGGACTCCTCGACCTGTCGGCCTCCGGCGTCGCGGTAGCGGATCTTGTACTCGTGGGGGCACTTGGACCACCGCGGCAAGGGGTGTTCGCACTCCTTGAAGAACGTCCCCATGCCGCGGATCAGGTTCGTGGTGGCCATGGCCGATCGACTCCCGGGTCTGATGCTGACTCTTTGCTGACTCCGGATGGTCGATCGGGTTCCCCACCTTGGTGGAGCTGTTGGTTCCGTGGTAGGGCCTGCGGGTGTTTCCGCAGGCCAGACCATGTGAACCGCCGCCTACGGGACCACGTTGATGTAGCTCATCATGCCGTTGTCCTCGTGGGCGGCGATGTGGCAGTGGAACATCCACCGGCCCGGGTAGTCGTGGAACTCGATGCGGATCACCGCCCGGCCGGGGACGCCGTTGGTCGCGTGGGGGACGACCACGATGTCCTGGCGGTTGGTGTAGGGCTGGGGGGTGCCGTTGACCGACATCACCTGGAAGGCGGTGGTGTGCAGGTGGAAGGGGTGGTCCTCGCCGCTGGCGTTGGTGAGGGTCCACTCCTCGACGGTGCCCAGCTTGGCCGGGGTGGCGAAGATCGAGCCGGCGCCCATCACGTACTGCTGCCCGTTGAGGTAGAAGGAGTTGCCGTCGCTGCTCTCCGACAGCTGCACGCTGCGGTGCTGGGCGATCGCCGCGGTGCTGAGGTCGACGGGGGCGGTCGGGATGGCGCCGCTGACGGTCGGCAGCTTGGGCACGGCGGTGCCGGTGACGTTGAGCGTGGCCAGCGGGGTGTTCGGGTAGGCGTCGCCCTGGGGGCCGTTGCTGTAGGCGAGGGTGCGCAGGGTGGTGCGGCCCGCGGTCGGGCCCGCGGTGACCAGGACGTCGTAGCGCTTGCCCGGCGGCAGCAGCAGGGTGTTGGCGGTGGTCACCTTGGCGACCGGCACGCCGTCCTCGCCGACCACGGTGAACTGGTGGCCGTCCAGCTGGAGTTGGTAGAAGATGTCGGCCCCGGCGTTGACCAGCCGCCACAGCTGGGTCTCGTCGGGCTTCATCGACAGCACCGGCTGGAGCTGGCCGTTGACGGTACGGACGGTCGGGTTGTCGGAGTTGATCGTGGCGGTGGCGGTGTTCTGCAGGATGTGCCCGGTCGCGTCGACCTGCAGGTCCTTCAGCACCAGGGTGTGCGCGGTGACGGACCGCAGCGGCTTCGGCAGCAGCGTGCGGTCGTCACCGATGACCAGGGCGCCGGAGAGGCCGGCGAAGACCTGGTTCTCCACGTCCCCCGGCATGAAGCCACCGGTGGACATCCCGGGCATGCCCGCCGTGCCCGGAGTCGGGCAGCTGGTGCCCATCGCGTGGCTGTGGTACCAGAAGGTGCCCTGCGGGTGGTCGGCGGGGATGACCAGGCGGTAGCTGAGGCGGGCGCCCGGTGCGACGCACAGGAAGGGGTCGTCGGACTGTCCCGACGGCGAGGTGTGCAGGCCGTGGAAGTGCAGGTTGGTGGCGACCGGCAGGTGGTTGACCAGGTTGATGGTCAGCGTCGAGCCGGGGGCCGCGTTGATCGTCGGCGCGACGTAACTGCCGTTGTAGGACTGGCCGTAGAGCTGCTTGCCGCCGACCGAGAAGCTGGTCTGGGCGGCGTCCAGGGTGATGGTCAGGTTCTTCGTGGCCGTGGTGTCGGCGTTGGCCGGGTCCTTGAACGGCCGGCCGGGGTGCATCCCCTGTTCCTGTTGGGCCGTGGAGGGCGGCTGGGGCGGGGCGGCGGGGGAGGCGGCCAGGGCCTCGGCGCCCAGGGCGACCGAGAAGAGCAGGGTCGCTGCCGTCACTAGGTGGATCAGGCGTCTGGTTCGCCGTATTGCATGCCGGTTTGATCCGGCTCGCTCGATGTCGTCGGACATCAGCTCTCCGCTTCATGGGGTCGATGAGAGATCGCTGGACCTCAACCTTCACGGATCGCCGGTGGCGCGGACAAGGCTTGACATTGCGTCCGTTCGTTCTCGGAACGGTCAAGGGACGGCTGGGCCGGCGCAGTTGTCGCCGCGCGAGGTGCGATCGAGGTGCGATCGGCGCGCGATCGAGGAACACGCGAGGTGCGAGCGAGTACCGCAGCGCGACCCGGGGTGACCAGGCCACCCGCGTGCCTCGTAGGCTGGCCGGATGTCATCCACCGAACCGATCGCGGACCCGGCCGCCCTGCTCCTCGCCGACCCCTACGCGGGCTACGCGGCACTGCGGCAGGCCGGCCCGGTGCACCGGATCACCGGGCCGGACGGCCTGCCGGTCTGGCTGGTCACCCGCTACGCCGACGTCCGGGCGGCGCTGGCCGACCCGCGCCTGGCCCTGGACAAGCGGCACGCGCGGCCCGGCAACTATCGGGGCCTCGCGCTGCCGCCCGCGCTGGAGGCCAACCTGCTCAACATGGACCCGCCCGACCACACCCGGATCCGCCGGCTGGTGGGGCAGGCCTTCACTCCCAGGCGGGTCGCGCAACTGCGCACGCCCGTCGAGCTGCTGGCCGAGGAACTGCTGGACGCCGTGGCCCCGCACGGCCGGGCGGAGCTGATCGCGGACTACGCGGCCCCGCTGCCGATCACCGTGATCTGCGACCTGCTCGGCGTCCCGCAGGACGCCCGCCCCGACTTCCGGTCCTGGACCGATGCCCTGGTCGCCCCCGACCGCAGCCGCCCGGAGGAGGCCAAGGCCGCGGTGGTCAGCCTGCTGCGCTTCCT
The DNA here is from genome assembly GCF_050325825.1 of Kitasatospora sp. LaBMicrA B282. Classification (NCBI taxonomy): domain Bacteria; kingdom Bacillati; phylum Actinomycetota; class Actinomycetes; order Kitasatosporales; family Streptomycetaceae; genus Kitasatospora; species Kitasatospora sp. LaBMicrA B282. The sequence goes on along the minus strand of NZ_JBNQTI010000005.1, from coordinate 3,345 downwards.
CACCGGGCTCATCGCCCGCAAGCGCACCGAGCCCGGCGACGACCTGCTCTCCGACCTGATCGCGGTCCGCGACGCGGGCGACCGGCTCAGCGAGGACGAACTCACCTCGCTCGCCTTCGTCATCCTCTTCGCCGGCTACGAGAACACCGTGCACCTGATTGGCAACGGCGTCCTCGCCCTGCTCCGGCACCCCGAGCAGCTCGCCGCGCTGCGCGCCGACCCCGCCCTGCTCGGCCCGGCCGTCGAGGAGATCGCGCGGTTCGACGGGCCGGTACCGGTGGCCATCCGCCGCTTCCCGCTGGAGGACCTGACGATCGGCGGCGTGCCGGTCCCGGCCGGCGAGACCGTGCTGCTCGCGCTCGCCTCCGCGCACCGGGATCCCGCGCGGTTCGCCGACCCGGACCGCTTCGACCTGCACCGCACCGACAACGCCCACCTGGCGCTCGGCCACGGCATCCACTACTGCCTGGGCGCGCCGCTGGCCCGGCTGGAGACCGAGGTGGCGCTCACCGCACTGCTGCGGCGCTTCCCGCGGCTCGCCCTGGACGTCCCGGCCGAGCAGCTGCGGCACCGGCCCTCGCTGCGGGCCCGGGGGTTGCTGGCGCTGCCGGTGCGGTTCTGAGGGGCGGGGAGGACCAGGCGCTCACCAGTGTGAGCGCTGGGGGGATCAGAAGAAGCGCTGGGGGGATCAGAAGAGCGGCGTCGCCCCGGCGGTGTCGTGGCCGATGGCACCCTCCAGCGCCAGCAGCCGGCGCTTGCGCGGCAGGCCGCCGCCGTAGCCGGTGAGCGAGCCGTCGGCGCCGACCACGCGGTGGCAGGGCACGATCACCCCGATCGGGTTCCGCCCGTTGGCCAGGCCGACGGCGCGGGCGGCGTTCGGCAAGCCGAGGGCGGCGGCCAGCTCGCCGTAGCTGCGGGTCTCGCCGTAGGGGATCGTGCGCAGCTGCTGCCAGACCCGCTGCTGGAAGGGCGTGCCGTGCAGCGCCAGCTCCAGGTCGAAGGTGCGCAGCTCGCCCGCGAAGTAGGCGGCGAGCTGGTCGGCGGCCGCCCGGAACGCCGGCTCGGCGGGGTCGGGCGGGCCGAAGGACTCCTGCGGCGGGCGGTGGCGCTGGTCGGTCATGTAGAGGCCGGCGAGCACGCCGTCCGCGGCGACCAGGGTGAGGGGGCCGCAGGGGCTGGCCAGCACCGTGTGGACGCGGTTGGCGGTGCGGGTGCGCCTGGCGATCGAGCTCCGTGGGGGACCTGGGGACCAGGGACGGCAGGACGGGAGGGTCGGTGGCCGGCCCTCCCGTTCAGCATCGCCCCCGCACCCCGGCGCGGTCCGGCGGAAAACCGCCATCGACCTCGGGAAGGCGCCGTTCGATGTCGGCGGGGGTCACCGACCTCGGGAGAGCGTCATCGAGGGTGCGACGGACATTCCACGGGCGCCCGCTTCAAGGCCCCTCGCCGCTGCGCTGCGCCGGCTTCTCGCCGGCCGACAGCAGGTCGCGCGGCGGCCACTGGGCCTGGCGGAGCAGCGACAGCGCGTGCAGCAGGTCCGCGGTCTCGGCCAGGATGGCGCCACGCGGGTCCTGGATCTCCCAGCTCCCGTTGCCGGGACTGGGGCGGGCGCTGCCCACCGGTCGGGGGTTGGTGATGTCGGTCAGGTCCTGGATCTGCACGGTGTCGGCGACCGCGGTCGCGGCGTAGGTGCGCCCCATGCACTTGACGGTCGTGGGGCGGGCGGTGACCTCGTCGATCCGGAGGATCCGGGTGTGCGCGTCGTGGTCGGCCTGACGTTCGGGTGGCTGGTCCGCCATGGTGTGGCAACTCTCAGTGATTGCAATGTTCCGCCTGGTCACTTTACTAGGCGGTTGCCGACTCTCTCCCGTTTTGACCCTCCCGCGCTGCCTCGAACGGCCGTGCCCCGGGTCGTCGGGCGCGTCGGGCGCGTCGGACGTGCCCACCGGTGCGCCCGCGGCGCCGCCCGACGGGTCGTCAGCCCTGGGGCCGACCGGTGCCCGTGGTGTTGAATGCAGCAGTCCGGCAGAACCGCCCACCCCACTGGAGGCCCGCACCGATGGCGGCAGCACCCCCCACCCCCCTCGTCGCCGTCGGCTCCTACACCGCGGTCTCCGGCGGCCGCGGCCCGGGCATCACGCTGTTCGCCCTCGACCCCGCCACCGGCCGGCTCGACCCGCGCGGCAGCCACGCCCTCGACTCGCCCTCCTACCTGCTCTGGCACCCCGAACTCCCGGTGCTCTACGCGGTCGGCGAGACCGAGTACGGCACGGTCACCGCCCTGCGCCTGTGCGCCGACGGCACCCTGCAGCCGCTCGGCACCCTGCCGACCGGCGGCGCCGACCCGTGCCACCTCGCGCTCACCGCGGACGGTCGGCACCTGCTCTGCGCCAACTACAGCGGTGGCAGCCTCGCGGTCTTCGCGCTCGCCGAGGACGGCACGCTTGCCGGGCGGACCGCGCTGGTCGAGCACGCCGGGCGGGGGACCGACCCGGACCGCCAGCAGGGCCCGCACGTCCACATGGCGGTCCCCGGCCCGGGCGCCGACCAGTTCGGCGCGGTGGACCTGGGCACGGACGAGATCCGCGAGTACACCCTGAGCGGCGGCGTGCCCCGGCTGCGCCGCACCGTCCGGCTGCCCGCCGGCTGCGGCCCGCGCCAGCTGCTCCGCGGCGAGGAGGCGGACTACGTGGTGGGCGAGTTGGACGCCCGGGTGCACGTGCTGCCGGGGCGGGCGTCCGGAGCCGAGCAGCCACTGCCGCTCCGCTCGGCGCCGACCAGCGCACGCCCGGGGACCAACTACCCCGCCCACCTGCGGTTCAGCGCGGACCGCCGCTTCCTCTACGTGAGCAACCGCGGCGTGGACACCGTGACCGTGCTGCGCACCGCGGACCTCGGCCCGGTCGGCGAGTTCGACTGCGGCGGCGCCTGGCCGCGGCACTTCGAGCTGATCGGCGACCGGCTCTACGTCGCCAACCAGCACAGCGACACGGTCTCCGTGCTGGCGGCGGACCGGGTCACCGGCGTCCTGGCCCAGGTGGGCAGCGTGGCGGTCGGGAGCCCGGCGTGCGTGGCGGCGCGGGGTGTGGGCGGCTGACCGGTCGGCGACACGGGTCGGTCGGTGACACCGTGCGGATGGGCCACCGTTCGGCGACCGTGTGGACGGTGGGCCGCTCGGCGGACCTCCACCCCTTCGACAGCACCGGAGCGTGACCATGGGCTTCTTCGACGACGAGTTCGCCGACTTCCTGCACAGCGACGAGTCGGAGCGCCGCGCGCAGCGGGCCGTGCTCGCCGAGGCCGCCGCACGGCGGGCCCAGCGCCGGGCGCGGCGCCGCCGGGCCG